>CAJKOJ010000050.1 GCA_905201505.1 uncultured Eubacteriales bacterium
TATTACATAAATTTTTTATATCTATTATTACTACCATTATAACCTTTTTCCGTTAAGTACAGCCTCTAAAAGTTTATCCCCATTATAACTTAATTTAAGTGAAAAAAACTCTGCTCCTTCTTTTATAAGCCTCAAAAAAATTTTATCGCCCTCCCAGAGAGTTAGATCATTTAACTTATTTATATCAACCCATTCGAGTTTTCCTTCATCACATTCAATAAGTTTTCCTCGGTATTTATCAGCTGTATACAGACACATAAACTCTGTTTCATAATTATCTAAAATAAAAGTAACTATTCCCCTGAACTTATAACTTTCAAGTTCTAATCCTGTTTCCTCTTTAACTTCTCTCAAAAGACAATCCTCAGGACTTTCACCTTCTTCAAAATGTCCTCCAACGCCAATCCACTTATCTTTATTTATATCATTTTTTTTGGATATACGATGAAGCATAAGATACTTATTGTTGTTTTCTATATAACAAAGAGTTGTCATTTTCATCAGTTTCACCTCTTAATACTTTCTTAATCTTTGAATATTGAATTATATTTCCAAATATGCTATTATTAACAGGGAGGTGTTTTTATGTCAGAAGATTTTGAAAATAAAACAGATAATACACAAAGCAAAAACACAGATGAGGTTGTAGATGATATCCCTGAAAATGTCAAAAATGTAAACGAAGATAATATGACACACGCTTCTGTTCACATTGAAACTGCTTCTTCAGAAAGCTCATTAATGAGTATTATTTCTCTGGCACTTGGAATATTTTCAGTTATATGCTGCTGCACATTTGTCCCTTCAGGTATTTCTGCTGTAATAGGACTTGTACTTGGCATTATTTCTATTAGAGGGGAATCCGGCAACAAAAATTTTGCTATTATAGGCATAATACTCTGTTCAATAGGTCTTGCTATTTTCCTTATCTACTGGGCTGTTTTTATTATAGCAGGAAGTGCAGGTGCAATTTTTGAAATACCTGCTACAATGCACTCAATGACGATGTAAAATTTCTTAATATATAATAAGCAAATAATATTATTATAAACACTACCCAAAACATAAGTTTTTTGGGTAGTATTTTTATATTAAATAACCTTTCTGATACTGCTGCTGCTAAAATAAAAAACAAACACACAACTCCCGGATTATATTTAAAGGCTGTCCATAACCTAAAATGGAGCAATGAATACACAGCCCTTGTTCCCCCGCACCCGGGGCAATAATACCCCGTCATTTTGTAAAAATAACATTCAGGCAAAAAACCTACCCAAAAGTCCCAAGTAACTCTTAACAAAACAGCACACAATAATAACGCAGCTGTAAATATTAAATATTTTCTTTTCATAATATTTCCCTTAATTTATGCAAATCTTCAATATATACCGGACCTTTAGCCCTGTCATATATAACTGAAGCCGGGTGATACAACGGAAAAATTCTTTTTCCGTTTTTCTCTGTCAGCTTACCGTGATAATCACCTATTAAAGCCTTTTGATCCATAAGCACATTTTTTAATGCAAAATTACCCAGTGTTACAATAAGCTTTGGATTAACAAGCTCTATTTCCCTGTGCAATAATGGAACAAAGAATTCCAGTTCCTCCTTATTTGGCGGTCTGTTCACAGGCTTCTGTGTTTTGGGACTTAATTTATATGGCCTTAACTTAACTACATTTGAAATATATAAATCTTCCCTGTCAAGTCCAACAATCTCAAGAAACTCATCAAGATTCTTTCCTGCCTTTCCAACAAAAGGTTTTCCTTGCTTTTCCTCTTCACCGCCCGGAGCCTCTCCTATCAACATTATTTCAGCATTTATTTTTCCATTTCCAAATATTATTCTTCTATCACCAAATACAGCTCTGCTCTCTTTCTCCATTTGTTCATTAAATGCCTTCATTTTTTTCTCCCTTTAACATAAGCATACTGACAACAATACCTGAAATAAATCCTCCTATATGTCCCCAGTTATCAACGTCTGCAAACAAAAATCCGCTGAATATACCCATAATAGCAAAAACTATTACAAAATACGTATCAAATCCTTCAACAGAACGATTTTTCACTTTAGTGTAAATTAATATACCTGCCATAAGTCCAAATATTGCACCTGAGGCACCTACAGCCATATTTCCATTAAATAAACTACTTGACATACCTGCACATATACCTGACGCAAAATACAAAATCAGCATTTTCTTCTTTCCATAGTACTTTTCTATTCTACTGCCAAGTATATATAATGACAGTGCATTTCCCAAATAGTGTGTAATGTTACCATGTATAAACATATATGTTATAAGCCTGTACAATTGTCCTGAAAATACAGCTTCTTTATAAACAGAACCATACGCAATAATATTATCTCTGCCATTATAAAGAGAAAACAATTCAATTACACCATTTATTATAATTAAAGCAAGAGTTAAAATTATATTATTGCTTTTTATTAAACTTTTTCTTTTTTCATCACTCTTTTGCTGCAAAACACTCAGGTCTTGTGCTGTTGTATAACTGCCGTCATGAAATGAATTTTTAATCAGACTATCAATTCCCATAACTTTGTCAGGCTGTTTACCATTTACAATCATTTTGTTTTCAGATATATCCACAGTCCATCTTACATCTACAAGACTGTCCTGAAAATCTTCAACATCATTATCTGTAAATTTAATTAATTCTTCGTCTGGATTTTCACTTACAAATACTCCAATTACTACAGCTTTTTTCAGCTGTTCAAAGAAACTCAGAACATCGTTATAAAATCCCATATAGTCATACTTTTTATCAGCATTTATTATAACAACACAATACGCAACACTACCGGCCTGCTTTATTAACCCTAAATGCTCTGTATTTTCCCCAATATTTTTGCTGTCATAAAAATTTGCTATAGGTCTGTATTCGGCTTCCAGCAAATTTTCCGTTAAATTCTTTATAAATGACATCTTTTGTCTATCCTTTCTAAATCATATACAGCATTAAATACATAAGTCCAATTCCAGGTACCCCCAGTACAGAAGATACTAACACTGTAAAAATATTTATTCCCAAGCATAGGTTAAACTTATATACTATACAGTTAATAATAAAAATAAAAGAAACTCCCATTACCCCCTGCAAAGATAATCTGCCCAAAATTTCAATATGCTTCATAAAAAACAGACATAATATAAATAGTACAATTGCATAAACTGCCCAGCTAAACAACTGTGTTGAAATAACTTCACTCATAAACTCACCTCAATAAATTATATTGAGAAAAGCATTCAAGTATTCAAATTTTAAACTTTTCATCGTTATTACGTAATTTAATTAATAACAAAATACTATATTCTTACCTCAACATTTTTGCCTCTGAGAACAATTTCATCTTTTTTTACAATACAATCATAAGCAAGAACACTTACGCCTTTTTTACTTACCTCTTTTAGCTTCTCTGCAAAAGCCTTATGGTTTATTTCATTTGGAACAAAATATTCTACATCGCTCATCTGTACAACAAATATTACATAAGCCTTATATCCTTCATCAATAGCTTTTCCAAGTTCCTCAAGATGTTTTATTGCTCTTTCACTGGGAGCATCAGGAAAACTTACAATATTATTGCTTTCAAGGGTCACACCTTTGACCTCAATAAAAGACTTTTCTTTCCCTCTTTCCATATAAAAGTCAAAACGGGAATTTCCATATTTGCATTCACGTTTTAAAAACGTCACATTATTAAATATAACACCGTTTAAAATTGCTTCTTCAACAACTTTATTAGGTGCCTGTGAATCCATATTAATAAGTCTGCCGCCCTTATCAACAGTCACAAGAGAAAATTTTGTCTTTCTTTCAGGATTTTCACTTGGTTCAAGATAAACCCTTGCATTTTCAGTAAGCAGTTCCCTGCACCTGCCTGTATTTTTAACATGACACACTTCACATTTGCCATTTATCTCAACCTGTGCTATAAATCTGTTATCACGCTTTATAAAATAACCCTCTGTAATATTATTATATTTCATACTATTTTCTTATCTGTCCGTTTCCATATATCAAATATTTAGTAGTGGTCAACTCTTTTAGCCCCATAGGTCCTCTTGCATGAAGTTTTTGTGTACTAATGCCGATTTCAGCACCAAAACCAAATTCATTTCCGTCAGTAAATCTCGTAGACGCATTTACGTAAACTGCTGCTGAATCAATTTCCTGTAAAAATCTTTGCGTATTTGTATAACTCTCACTTACAATACACTCAGAATGACCGGTAGAATATTTTGCAATGTGCTCAATAGCTTCATCAATATTTTCAACTACTTTTACAGCTAAAATATAGTCAAGGTATTCTGTAGCCCAATCCTCATCCTTAGCTTCCGCTACATCATTGACAATGGATTTAACTGCTTTATCCCCTCTTATTTCCACATTCTTTTCTTTTAATGCCTTTATAGCAGCAGGTAAAAATTCTTTTGCAATATTCTTATGTACAAGCATTGTCTCTGCTGCATTGCATACCCCTGGTCTCTGTGCCTTTGCATTTACAATAATATTTACTGCTTTTTCAATATCGGCACTCTCATCTACAAATACGTGACAGTTTCCAACACCTGTTTCAATAACTGGTACTGTGGAATTCTGCACTACCGACTGTATAAGTCCTGCACCGCCTCTTGGAATAAGCACATCAATATATCCGTTCATTTTCATCATAGCAGTTGCAGTCTCTCTTGATGTATCCTCTATAAGCTGCACAATATTTTCATCAACACCTATTTTATTAATAGCCTTTTTAAACACAGCTATGGTTGCCTTATTGGAGTTTATTGCCTCCTTGCCCCCTCTTAATATTACAGCACTGCCTGCCTTTAAACACAAACCAAAGGCATCAGATGTAACATTAGGTCTTGCTTCATAAATTATACCTATTACTCCCATAGGTACTCTTTTCTGTCCTACTGTAAGACCATTTGGCAACGTTTTCATATTTATGACTTCACCAATAGGGTCAGGTAGCTTTGCAATCTGCTCAAGCCCCTCAGCCATAGAATAAATTCTTTCTTTATTTAATGCAAGTCTGTCCATAATAGATGGCTTTAAACCTGCTTTTTTACCGTTTTCAAGGTCAATTTCATTAGCTATTAATATTTCTTTATAGTTACTTTTTAAAGCATCAGCTGCATTTAATAAAACGTTGTTTTTTTCATCTGTTGTCAGTTTTGCCAATGCACGTTTTGCAATTCTTGCACTCTCGCCTATTTCAGTCAATGTTCTCACTTTTATTCCTCCTTATAATTCTGCTTTCTGTCACTATTACATCAGTTCTCCTGTCTGTTTCTTCCCTTGGTACAAAAGATGTAATTTGTTTTTCAAAACATACTCCTACAGCTGCCATACACTCATTTTCGTTTAAATATTTGTCATAATACCCACCGCCATAGCCAATTCTGTAAAATTCCTTATCAAATGCAAGACCGGGTACAATAATTAATGTATTTATATCTGATTTTATTATATTATCCTTATTAAATTCAGGTTCAGGTATTCCTATTTTATTCACTTTAAGTTCCTCAATAGAATTTATTCTTATGAAAACCATTTCGTGGGCCTTATCTGTCATATATGGCACAGCAACTTTTTTCCCGTCACTAAGTGCATTATTTATTAATTTATATGTATTAATCTCGCTTCCATAGCTTACAAATGTAAATATGCCTTTTGCCTTTTTATATAAATCTGTTTTAAAAAAATCAGAGGTTATATTTCCTCTGAGATTTTTTCTTATTTCTTTAAACTTTCTTCTTATTTCTTTTTTATCCAATATTTCCACCTACAAAAAGAGTTCCTATTTTTTTACCGTCAAGTATATCATATACAACATCAGGATTATCCCCTGATGCTATAACCATACTTACATTTCTTTTACTAAGAAAATCAGCTGCCTTTACTTTTGTTACCATACCGCCTGTACCAAGTGCAGATGCAGAACCTCCTGCCAAAGAATAAATTTCGTCGGTAATTTCAGGTACTGTATCAATTATTTCCGCATTTTTATTTTTATTTGGATCAGCAGTATACATACCGTCAATATCAGATAATATGATCAGTAAATCACTTTTTATAAGTGCAGCAACATAAGAAGACAAAGTATCATTATCTGAAAATTCATTAAACTCATCTGTTGAAATAGTGTCATTTTCATTAACAATTGGTATTACATCCATTTCAAGAAGCCTGTTTATAGTATTGCTGGCATTTCTTTTCTTAATCTCAGCGTCAAATACCGGCTTTGTCAAAAGTACCTGTGCAATTTTCTGATTATACTCACTAAAAAATTTTTCATACATCTGCATAAGCAATGCCTGCCCTACAGCAGATGCAGCCTGTTTACCTATTACATCTCTCGGCCTTTCTGAAAGTCCCAGCTTTTCAGCACCTATAGCTATTGCTCCTGATGACACTAGTACAACTTCTATACCTTTATTTGTAAGGTCAGTAAGCATTTTTGAAAGATTATCTATCTTCCTCAAATTAAATTTTCCATTAGGATATGTAAGAGAAGTAGTGCCTACCTTAACAACAATTCTTTTACAATCCTTTAATTTTACTCTGTACTCCATTTTAGATCTCCTGTTTATTAAAATTAAGTGAAATAACAGCTCCCAATATAAGGAGCACACCAATTACAGCAATAATATTTATAGGCTGGTGAAGTATAAAAATACTCACAAGCACACCTACAGCAGGCTCAGCAGTTGCAAGAATTGATGCTGTGCCTGATTCAACTCCGGTAAGTCCTTTTGTATAAAGCAAAAAAGGAAGCACTGTCGATACAGCCACAATCAAAACAGCAGCTATAACTGCATTTAAATTGGATAATGCAAAAAACAAACTATTTGGTTCAATCATAGGTATTGAACCAATTGCAGCAAACACAAATGTATACACGGTCACTGTTATTGGTTTATACTTTTTTAAAGCATATCTGCCGAAAATACTATATAAAGCATAAAAAATTCCTGAACCTATTCCACATATAACCCCATACAGTGTACCATTTATTTTACCGCCAATCAATCCTGTTACACACATAGAACCTATTACAGTAACAACTAAGGCAGCTGCCTTAATATTTGTCATTTTTTCTTTAAAAAGAATAACAGACATTACTGTTACAAATACAGGTGCTGTATACAACAGCACAACAGCAATTGCAGCACTGCATTCATTCATTGCAGTAAATAAACACCAGTTAAATAAAACAAAACTTACAATTCCTGTACCCACAAAATATTTAATATCTTTTATTTCTATTTTAAACAAATTTATATCTTTAAAAGCAAAAATTACTATAAGCAAAAATGCGGCACCAAAACTTCTGATTACAACAATATTTTTAGGTGATAGTCCATATTCTGCAAGTGTATTTGAAAAAAGACTTATAAGTCCCCAAAGCACCGCACCGCATATCACATATAAATAGTATATTTTATCCTTTATTTTACTACCCATTTTATCACCTTTTAAATTCATTGATTAAAGATAAATATAACATATTTTTTGTATAATTTCAATAAATAATGAAAATTCTGCATTAAAAACAAAAAATATCACTATGTTTTCATTTGTAAAACAGAATATTAGCCTCTGCTCAAAATCGCTTTAGTCAATTTACTTTAACTAAACAAAAATATCTTCTCAATACTTACCTATTTTAAAATAAACTTATATATACCTCAAACTTCTAGCTAAACAAAAATCATACAACAAAACTTTTTACAATACAATTTTACCTTTAATATCCATAATAGATTTTTTAAAATAACGCAAACTACTATCAGTAATAACAATATTAACTTATATTTCAGAAAGGACTGATTAAATGAGCGATGATAACTTGCCCCTTGAAGATGATTACGGTGATGGTGATATACCTCCGATTGATCTTCCCCGCGAAGATAATGACAAATGACATAAGGAGCTTTGCTCCTTTACATATTTTATTTATAACAAAGTCTCCTAATAACAAAGATATATAATTATTTAAACACTTATTGTTTATCCATAATTTCTTATACAAATCAATTAATTTATGTTAAATATAATTCAGAAAAGTAGTTTAATTACATTCTTAATACTACTTTTCTATAAAAATATTTATAGTATTTGCATAAGTTAGAACATTTTAATATTTAAACTTATTTCCACATTATAAAAGCCTAATGTTATATTCTTATATCAATCTATTAAATAAAAAACAGAAGTTAAAAACTCCCCGAAGATATTCTCCGGGGAGTTCTTTATAATTTAAAATTAATTAGCAGGTGTGAAAACCATATAATATAAGTTTGATGCATCTCTCTTTGTTACTTCATGAGCACCTGCTGTTAAATTGACAGTAACTATACCGTTAGCATCAGAATCTAACTTAGTTCCGTCAACCTTACAGTTATGCTTAGCATCTGCAGCATTAAACACTAATGTAAGTGTACCTGCTGTAGGAGCAGTAAACTTAATATTTGTTGCTGTTTCCATCTTAAGACACTGTGTAAGAGTCATACCATTGTATATTACTGTTCCCTTATCATTTGCTAACTTACCTGAAATAGTATAGAAAGTTGAATTAATTCCGTCACTTGTAAAGTTATGTACATAACTTCCTGAAGGAATAGGAGCAGTTGTTGTATCCTCTGTTGAAGCCTCACCTGTAGTAATTTCTGTAGATGGTTCCTCAGCCTTGTCTGTAATACCGGCATCATCTATATATAAACTTCTTGCTGCTGTTGCAGTCTGGAATGACATTGATGTAATTGACTTTGCATCAACTCCTGTAACACTTACAGGGGCACTGCCGTTTACACTTAATGTTGCTGTATCATTATCAAAGTCAACTGTTATTACAATTGTTGCCTGGGTATTAGCAGCAGTATTAACACTTGTAGGTGTTAATACTGCACCTGCATTTACTCTCAATCCGTAATATGCATTAGTTTTATCATCAGCTGTTCTTATACCTAATACTTCACCTTCTGTAACACCGTCAGCCTTAAGACCGTTTAACTGCATTATAGTCCATTTAGTACTAAGTATAGAAGGAGTAATTTTAGCTGTGTATATTACCTTGCCTGAAGTCTTTTCAGTCATTGGTAATGTTACCTTAACTGTATCTGTTGCAGAAGCGTCATTAATATAAATAGCTTTGCTTCCGCCGTTATCAGCAATTACTGCCTCTGCAGCCAAACCATCAGACTGAGTACCCTCTTTTGTTGACACTGTGTATGTAATACCACTTGTACCGTCCTTAGTAATTACAGGACTGTCATTAAAATCATAATATGAATCATTATTGGTATTTTCTGTTGTCACCTCAGAAGTTGTAGCTTCTGTTGTCTTTGTTGTCTGCTCTGCAGTTGTTGCTTCTGTTGTTGCTTCTGTAACTTTAGTTGTTTGTTCTGCAGTTGTTGCTTCTGTTGTTGCCTTAGTTGTCTGCTCTGCAGTTGTTGCCTCTGTAGACTTTGTTGTCTGCTCTGCAGTTGTTGCTTCTGTTGTTGCTTTTGTTGTTTGCTCTGCAGTTGTTGTTTCTGTTGTAGTTTCTGTTGTCTGATTTGCAGTTGTTGTTTCTGTTTCATCAGGCTCACAAGGCATCTTCCAGCTGTTATCTAAAACTTTCTGAAGTATTGTAGCAACGTCAGCTGTATCTACCTTATTATCTTTATTTACATCAGTAATACCAGCCTTAACTTCTGCCTTATCATTAAGCACAAGGTCTAACAACATAGAAACATCACTTATATCAACCTTACCATCAGAGTTTACATCACCGTATACCTTAACAGGATCTGGATTTTGTTCCTCTGTTGTACCTTCAGTTGTGCCTTCTGTAGTAGTTTCAGTTGTTATTTCTGTTGTATTTTCAGTCGGAACAGTGATACCTGCTGTATATCCAATATAGTATAAGCAAGTCTTTGAACCTACTGCAAATATATGATAACTCTTTCCGGCTGCAACATTAAGTCTTGCAATATCATATCTTGTAGAACCATCTGTGTTGTCAATTTTCATAACTACTGAACCATTTTCGTCAGTAACGTAAGTTATCTTGCCTCCATTGGTCTTTACAGCCATTGTAAATACGCCGTCAGCAGTTGGTTCAAATTTAACAAAGCCACCGCTTACAGGTATACCGTTAGAGTTCATAGGATTAAATCCGTCTGCACCAATTGGATTAGTATTAGGCTGAACCCAATCACCTAACTGATATGTCTTTCCGTTATATACAAAATCTATAGGACCGTTTTCTTCACTGTTAGTATAGAATGTATCGCCAACAGTAAGACCGTTTGATCCTTCAGCTATGTCATTAGTTACATCCCAAATTATTTCATCATTTAATACTTCATCAATAGGTTTTTCACTTATGACTGCTACATATGGATTAGACACTGTAATATTTCTTGAACCTGATACAGATGTTATAGAACCAAAGCCTGTTATCTCAGAGGCAGTAAATGCACCCTTGTACTCAGTACCATCAATATTAAGTGTTACTGTCTTTGCATCCATATCAATTATAAATTTATAATTATATGTCTTATTTGCTGCTATTAAAGCTGTAGATGAAGCATAATTAGCACCATCTGTTCTTAATGTAATCATCTTGTTTGCATCAGTTGCAAGTGCAGCAACCTCAGTTGCAGTACCGTCAGCCCCATTAGGTCCTAATATCTTTACAAATGACCACTTTCCGCTGGCAGTTGAAGGTGTAGCTGTACCACTTACAACAACTTTACCGCTTGTTATAGGTGTAACAAATGGTATATTTAATTCAGCAGCTAAAGCACTTGAAGAATCTGTAAGTGACCATGTATTATTAGCCTCATTATAAGTTACAGAAATACCTGCCCCGCTGTTAGTAACAGCTTCACCTAATTCTACAGGAACTGCAAATGTTGTTTCTTCTGTTTTTCCTTCAGTAGTTGTTTCTGAAACTGCCTCTGTAGTTGTTACAGTTGTAACTGGTGTAGGCGGATTAGGATTATCATCTATACCACCGCCGGCATACTGTAAAAGGTAAAGATAAGTACTTGAGCTTCCCTTTGTAATTGTATGTGCACCTGCTTTAATTGGTATTATTGTTGTACCAACTTGACAATCATAAGTAGTTCCGTCAATCTTAATTGTAGGAGCACTGCTTCTGTACAATACAACTGCCAAATCACCGTCTGAAGGAGCAGTGAATGTAATTAAAGTACTTGATTCCATTTTCACAGCTTTACTAAGAGTTTCCCCATCATAAGTCTGTGAATGACCTGAAGCAGAACTCCAGTCATTTGCTGTAACACTAAAGAATTCTTCAGTGTTTATTCCCTCTGTATAATTCCATGTATAAAGCTGACCTTTATATCTCAAAACAGCAGTTGCAGTTGCTGTGCCATCTTTTGTAGCAGTCAGTTTATTAGGTGTTATAGATTCTACACTCCATCCAGGAAGATTAACATATATATCAAGAGGAGTATTAATATCTACATTACCGGTAAATACACCGTTACCTGAATCATTAAGCTGTGTACTTCCTGCATAAACAGTTGCACCGGTAGGATTAAATTCCTGAGTTTCATCATCAGCTGCTGTCAATGTAACAGAAACAACACCCTTTATTTTATCAAGATGTATTTCAGTAGCAGCATCTGTAGTTTTAACTGTAACATTTACAGGCGCAGACGGTGCAATATAATCACCGGTATTAGTAATTGTTGCTGTATAACTTCCTACAGCAATCTGTTCAGCAGACTTATAAGTACCATCTCCCTGATCAGTTAAAACTGTACCGTTAGTTAATGTAACTGTTGCACCCTTAACAGGTGTATTTTCTGAACCTCCTGTAAGCTTAATAACAGCAAAACCATCATAATCTACAGGTAAATCAGCTGTAGCAGTAAACATATCACCATCATTATTAAGTACTGTAGAAGTTATTACTTTATTTGAATAACCTTCTTTAGAAACAGTAATAACATATTCTGCACCAAGTGATGCTGTAGCAGAGTATGTACCGTCACCATTGTTCTTAAATGTAAGACCATTTGCAACAACACTTGCATCAGTAAGAGGAGTATTGCCACTCTTAACTGTTATAATTATTTCACCTGATTCTGTCTCAGGGAAAGCCTTTAATACACCTGCATAAGTCTTTACATACTCAGGTACATCAGCAGCATCATTTAACACTGAAACATTAGTTGTCTTAGTTGCTGTATTATAGTAGAAATATTTAGGATTAGTATCATAATCCTTCATTGAACCACCATCAGGGAAAGTCAGTCCGTTATCTGGTATTCCTGATTCGTCTCTTGTTGCAGCAACAATTTTTGTACCCTTTATATCATCTATAGTTGTAGAACCTGCTAAAATATCATTATATGTTTTTATATTAGCAGTAGCTTTCCTTGACTTATAAGCATTTTTACAGTTTTCAAAGTAATTAGCCTCTGAGAAACATGCAGCCTTACCTCTTAAGTCAATAGTCTGGCTTTTTGCATTGTCAAAATATGTATTGTAAATATGTACATTACCTCCGGCAGCAAGCGGCTGTCTTGATGCAACATTCTGATACCAGTTATGATGTAATGTCATATAGAACTGGTCATTTGAATCACCTGCACCCAAAAGGTTTGTTTTATGACAGTCTATATAATGGTTGTATGCCATTGTATAGTACTGACCTCTCTTGAAGTCACAGGAACCGTCACCTTCTGCTTTATCACTTTCTGCAGGATTTGCACAATATCCCGGATAGAACACATTGTTATGTACCCATACTCTTTCAATAGGACAAGTAATAGGATCATCACCCTGGAAACCTAAACCATCCTCAGTATAATTCTTGAAAGTAAGATTTCTTACTTCAAAACTCTTACCTGATTCAACAGGACAAGTAGAAGTCTGAGAGAATGTAAAGCCCCAACCGTCTATTGTTGCATCATCACCAATACCTTCAATAGTAATATTTCTTGCGTATTTAGTAATCGCAAGGTTACCGTTATCACCCTTAGAACCGCCTAATGCAGCATCTTTTGTATTATAAGGTGTAAGATTTTTAGGCACATTAACCTTACCTATAAATCTTATTATAAGTGGGTGATTATCTGTAATTGTAACATCTTGAATAAATTTCATATTATTATTCAGAATATTACCAACACCTTCACAAGTTCTTGTATAATCAACATTAAAAGAATTTGAATGATAATCATACTTTCTTCCTTCATAACCAGGAACTTCAACAGTATCCTTGTTTTCATCAGTTACATATACAATAATAGCGTTATCTTTAGGTGTACCATCATTATTATAGCCGCCTATACCCTCATTGTAATTAAAATGTGCATATCCTGAACGGTCATATTCGTATACTTTTATTCCCTTTCTTGTATGCTCTGTACCATCAGATGCTTTGATATAAATATCATATCTGCCTGCTTTAAGACCAGGAATATCAACTCTTCCGTATCCGCTTGTTGATGAAGGTCTTACAAGGTATGTAAGGTCATTGCCAGTAAGATATGTATATTCTGTCTCACTGCTAAGCTTGTACCCAATCTTAACAGCCTCACTGTCTGGGTTTGAATCAGCCCATTCCGCATATAATGTTTCATTCCAGCCCGCAGAAATTGACGGAGCTGCAGAAACAGGTACTGTGCTGACAGCAACACTTGAAAATATCATAGTAGTTGATAAAGCTGCTGACAGCAATTTCTTAAAAAATTTCATTTTATTCTCCTCCTATTTTAATTGATGCCTTTAATTATACCACATTTTAACTTTTTTAAAACAATTATAATTTGTTATTTACAATTTATTCATAATTTTTGTGATTTTATCAAAAAAAGCAATTGCTAAAGCATATAATTATTTAAATATTTTATTAAATTTGCACAAAAAATATAGTTTACTTATTTCAGTTTACTATATTATCCCCTATTTTACAGCAAAATTAACCATTTATATTATTATAAACATACAATAATATAGTCCCATAATTATACCT
>CAJKOJ010000051.1 GCA_905201505.1 uncultured Eubacteriales bacterium
AAAGTTGAACCTTACTTTTTATTTTTATCTGTTACCTATCTATTGTACCTCAACATTATTATATATTTCTTGCTGCAAAGGGTGATCAAAGAAAAGATTCTTGTAAATTGGTGTAAACAGAACTTGACATAAAATAAATATTAATATAAACTTATAATGTATAAGTTTTTACAGGGAGAGAGAATTTATGAATAATAAAAAGCTGTTAAATATAATAAATAATAACGGTAAATTTTCTGTAATTTGTTTAATTGTGATAATTGTTGTTTTTTTAGAGTTTTTCTTGTTTAACTTTAGATTTTTTCAAGGATTGGGGTACGAGCCTGTTGTGCTTGAAAGGGCCGGTGTGGATTCATCGGTAAGTACATTGGGGAATTCTGTATTTAAATTTAACAGTAATGATGGTAAGCTGGAATTTTCAGATATAGATACAGAAGTTAAAAATATATATATAGATGTTGAGGGTACAAAAAGCCTGCCGTCTAATATGGATGCAATGTCAGTAAAAGAAAGATATGACAGAATTATAGAAGAAAAAGCTGATAAGCTGTTTAAGATAAAAATTAAAATTAATGATTACAGCAATGTTGAGGGTATAGAAATGCCTGAAAGAAGCATTGTGTCAAATGTTGAAAGAACAAAGTATATACCCTTATCCTTAAAAGGGAAATCTGACAAGCTTGTACTTGAATTTAAAAATGCTGAGGGAAGAGAAGTTAAAATAAAAAATATAATATTAAATAAAGGTGTTCCTTTTCATTTCAGTATAATAAGAGTAATTGTTATATTGATACTCATAGGGCTCATATATGTGATACGTCCCGGCTCGCAGTTTTATAAATACAGGCTTAATCTAAAAAAGTCATGGCAGAGGTGGACAGTTGGGGCAATTGCAGTGCTGCAAATTATTTTGATGATTTCAGGATGTTTTATTAACCCTAAATATGTGTACAATACCATATCACATCAGGACCAGTACAATGAGCTTGCAGATGCTATACTTGACGGACATTTCTACTTGAATGAAATTCCTGACAGTAAACTTGCTGAAATGGAAAACCCTTATGATTATGAGGCAAGAAATCGTAATGGTGTATATGCAAGGTGGGATCACGCATATTATGAGGGAAAGTATTATGTATACTTTGGCATTGTTCCTGCTCTTTTGTTTAATGTACCGGCTATGAAGCTATTTGATATAAGATTAATACCTTTTACCTGTATTTTGATACTTATACCTATATTTATATTAATGAGTTATTTGCTTATATATGCTCTTGCAAGAAGATTTTTAGATGAAAATAAAGAAGGTGTTCCTTTGCTTCTTTATTTTATGATGACAACGCTTTTTGTAAACGGAATAGGAACATCATTTATGATGGCCTGGCCTGATATGTACACTTTGCCTATATTTACAGGACTTACATTTGCTGTAAGCGGTCTTTATTTTTGGCTTACAGCCTTAAGAGAGAAAGACGGTGAGACTAAATTAAGCAGTGCAAGACTTTTTGCCGGTTCTTTGTGTACTGCTCTTATTGCAGGATGCAGACCTCAGATGCTGGTTGTGATATTTATTGCTATACCATTATTTTGGGGTATGGTGTTTAAAGAAAGAGCCCTGTTTTCTAAAAAGTCTGTTAAGGAAACCATATGTTTTGTACTGCCTATAGCAGTATTTGCAGTGTTTATGTTCTTTTATAATTACTCAAGGTTTGGTTCGATATTTGATTTTGGTGCAAATTACAATTTAACTACAAATGATATGACTTCAAGGGGAATTAAACTTTCAAGAATACCGCAGGGAATATTCAGCTATTTATTACAGCCGCTGAGTGTTGAGGGCACGTTCCCATATATTACAACAACAAGTTTTGCCACAAAATATATGGGCATAACAATAAAAGAGGGTATGTATGGGGGATTATTGTTCCTTCAGCCTGTTTTATGGATACTTCTTATATTGCCCAAGGTAAGAAAGGAAATAAAGGAGAAAGGTCTTTATGCAGTAACTGTGCTGCTTTTAATATTTACAGTTGTAATTGTATCAGCAGACGCAATGATGGCGGGCATTTTGCCGAGGTATTTTATGGACTTCAGCTGGTGTGTTATGATTACTGCCTGTGTTGTAGTATTTGCGGCATGGAGTAAATATAAGGACAGAGAGTACTGGAAAATATTTAACTACTGTATGCCTGTCTGCTTTGTCGGTTCAATAATTTTAGTATTTTTAACTGTAATGGGTGTAAGGTATTTTAGTCCGGCAGAAGTCAATCCTGAGATGTTCTGGAAAATAGCTTGCGGTATACAATTTTGGATGTAAACGAGGAAGGAAGAATTAAATATGGATAAAATAGCAGTTTTAATACCTTGCTACAATGAAAGTAAAACTATAAAAAAGGTTGTTGAGGACTACAAAAGGGTACTGCCTGAAGCAACGATTTATGTCTATGACAATAATTCCACTGACGGAACTGATGAAATAGCCAGAGCGGCAGGTGCTGTTGTAAGATATGAATATCAGCAGGGCAAGGGTAATGTAATAAGAAGAATGTTCAGAGAAATTGATGCACATTGCTATGTAATGACTGACGGTGATGATACATATCCTGTAGAACCTGTACCTGAAATGGTTAAGGAAGTTTTGGAAAGAAAGGTTGATATGGTAGTAGGCGACAGACTCTCATCAACTTATTTTACTGAAAACAAAAGACCTTTTCATAATTTCGGCAATTCTATTGTAAGAGGTACAATAAATACTCTGTTTAAAAGTGATATAAAAGATATAATGACAGGATTAAGGGCATTCAGTTATAGCTTTGTAAAAACTTTTCCTGTGCTTTCAAAAGGGTTTGAAATTGAAACTGAAATGACAATACATGCTATTGATAAAAATATGTTTATCAAAAATGTTGTAATTGATTACAGAGACAGGATTGAGGGTAGCGAATCAAAGCTTAATACATATTCTGACGGAATAAAGGTGCTTATGACAATTATAAGACTTTATAAAAATTATAAGCCCTTTGGTTTTTTTGGAGCTATTTCTCTTGTATTAATTCTGCTTTCAGCACTTTTCTTTGTACCTGTAGTTTTTACCTACATACAAACAGGGCAGGTGCCTAATTTTCCAACACTTATGGTGTGTGGATTTACTGCTGTTGCTGCTGTCCAGTGCTACTTCAGCGGAATGATTTTATCAACAATAGTAAGTAAGAATAAGCAGGAGTTTGAGTACAAGCTTATGAATACTGCAAAAAGTGAAAACGAAG
The DNA here is from genome assembly GCA_905201505.1 of uncultured Eubacteriales bacterium. GTDB lineage: Bacteria > Bacillota > Clostridia > Lachnospirales > CAG-274 > Gallispira. The sequence goes on from CAJKOJ010000051.1 coordinate 3,270, forward strand.
ATAAATAAATTAAAAAGGCTTTATGATATAAGGTGTGGTCAATGGACTGCACCTTATATTTTTACAAAAGACATCAAAAAAGGAGCTATTCTATTAAGGATAGCTCCTAGTTTGTTATAACCAAGATCAAATAAAACTAAAATAAAAATCTATAAAAATATAAAAATCTATGTTAAAGTTAAATATTACCTACTGATTATAAACGAACTACATTTGCGGCCTGTGGACCCTTAGCACCGTCAACAACGTCGAATTCAACCTTCTGACCTTCTTCTAATGTCTTGTAGCCGTCTGACTTAATTGCAGAGAAATGTACGAATACATCATTACCGCCTTCAGCAGAAATAAAGCCAAAGCCCTTCTCAGAATTAAACCACTTAACTGTTCCTTGCATCATTTAACAGTTCCTCCTAAAAAATAAAAAAATAAAAAATGTTACCAGTCAAAACTATCTGTTACTGACTGTATTTAAAGAATAACATACTTAGGAGTAAAAGTCAAACTATTTTTTGCTTTTTTTATCGCAGAAAAATTAATATTCCGTCTTTAAATCTGCTTTATCGACAGAATAGGTTTTTAAAAAGCATTTTAAGTCTTTTTCTGAGCTTATGAGCATTATATCATAGAAATGTCCTGTGTGGTTGTCGATAAAACCTGCTGTTTTCTCTCCTGTGCATATACTTGAACGGAGTACGGGAGTGTAGTTTTCCCTATCGTAAGATTTTAATGGTTTTTTTAAGAACATATAAGTACTCCTATTGATTAATTATATAGTCTGCAAGGTCGCTTTTAGGAAATATAAGTACCATTGTAGTACCCTTGCCAAGTGTACTGTATACTTTTATGCTGCCATTATGAGCATCCATAATTTCTTTTACAATAGCAAGACCGAGACCATTTCCGCCCATAGCACGGCTTCTTGCCTTATCAACTCTGTAAAATCTGTCAAAAATTCTGTCAAGTGCTTCTTTAGGCATACCAATACCATTGTCCTGTATTTCAAGATGGTAGTATTTTTCTGTTTCTTTTAATCGAATAGTTACTGTTGCTCCGGTATCACTGTATTTCATTGCATTTGACATAATGTTTGTAATAACCTGGTTAATTCTGCCAGGGTCAGCATATATAAACATTGGCTTGTCAGGTGGATCAAATAAAATATTTTGGTTTTTATTTTCAGCAACAATAAGATTTTGCCGGCAGCAACCTGAAACCAGTGATACAAGGTTAACATCTTCCATATTCAGTTTGTTGACTTTAGTATCAAAACGGGATAAGTCCAAAAGGTCATCACGAAGCAATTTCATTCTGTCTGCTGCAACATTTATTTCCTTTAGAAATTCCATTGCAACTGATTTGTCATCTATTGCACCGTCAAGCAAAAGCTCAGCATAACCTTTTATAGTAGTAAGAGGAGTACCTATTTCATGACTTACATTTGCAACAAATTCCTGACGCATATTGTCAAGCTGTCTATGCTTTGTAATGTCGTGAAGAACTACAATTATTCCTCCCGGTTTCTCCTTTTTCTTCTTCTTTTTCATTGTATATGGAATAATAGCAACAGAAATATATTTATCATCTTTGCCGTTTACAACAAGTTCTTTTACAGATCCGGGCTTAATATCGGAAATGTTGATTTTAAGCATATTTAAAAGCCAGTTAAGGGAAACTTTAACATCATCTATTTCTATCATATCATAAGAAGAACGGTTGATATGTATAAGCTGTCCTCTTTCATCAAATGCCAAAATTCCGTCTGTCATATTATGAAGTACAATCTCAAGTTTATTCCTTTGTTCTTCACTTTCTACAATGGTCTTTTTAAGTTCCTTTGCCATTGTGTTAAAGCTTCTGGTAAGCTGACCAATTTCATCGTTTCCTTTAACTGTTACTTTTTGGTCAAGGCGTCCCTTTGCCATAAGGTTTGCGTTTTTGGTAAGAACGGCAATGGGTGCCGTAATCGTGTTTGCAAACAATAAGCCAAGTATTGCAGTAATAATAAGTGCAATTACTACAGCAACAAGTATAGTTCTTGTTGTCTGTGCAATACTTTCTTCAATAGCTTCGGAATCCATCTGTACATAGACAATATAAGAAACCTTATTATTGCTGCCCTTACATGGATAAGAATAGCTCATAACTGTCTTTTCCTGGCCGATTGAATCGGTTATTTTACTTTGTGCAAGGAAGCTTTCCTTTCCGTTTAAGGCTGAAATTATTGCTGAATTGGTATACTGTTGAAAGTCGGATTCATCTGCTACAGTAGAGCTTGCAATGGTCTCACCTTTTGAGTTAAGTATATGAGCACTCATATTTCTCAGAGTTGAACTGACTATAGATAAATTAATAAGGCTATCCTGAAAATACCTGCTGTCATATTGCTCTATAACTTGTTCTTCAATGTAAACAGCGCATTGACGCAGTTCTTCTGAGGCTTTTCTCTGCTCTCTTTTTTCTGTACTGACTATGATGAATGTACCTGTAAGTATCATAACTATAAATACAAGGGAAAGGTACATAAATACAAGCCGCCAACGAATACTTTTCATAGTTTATCCTCTAAATATATATAAATTTATAGTGTTTATCAATATCTTTGTATTAAGCACTGAAGTAATAACCAATACCTCTTTTGGTTATAATAAATCTTGGCTTGCTTGGGTCATCCTCAATTTTTTCCCTTAGTCTTCTTATAGTAACATCTACAGCTCTTACGTCACCGAAGTATTCATATCCCCAAACTTTTTCAAGAAGAGTTTCTCTGTTAAATATCTGACTTTTTTGTGTTGAGAGAAAAGTAAGGAGTTCATATTCACGCATTGTAAGGTTAATAACCTCGCCTCTTTTGGTAACCTCATAACGGTCAAAGTCTATAGAAAGATCGCCGAAGTTCTGTATATTGCTTTTTTCTGAAGGAATATCTTTTGCTGCACTTCTTCTTAAATGAGCTTTTACTCTTGCAATAAGTTCTCTATTGCCAAAAGGCTTTGTAACATAATCGTCTGCACCCATTTCAAGCCCTATGACTTTATCAACTTCATCGGCTCTTGCTGTAAGCATAATAATAGGTACATTGCTTTTTTCTCTTACTTTGCGGCATACTTCATAGCCATCCATTTTAGGCATCATTATATCAAGAAGAATAAGGTCGGGATTTTCTGTTAATGCAAGTTCAAGACCCGCTTCACCATCTTCAGCTGTAATAATGTCATATCCCTCTTTTTTGAGATTGTAAGCAATAATATTTACTATACTCGCTTCATCATCTACAACCAGTACCTTAGCCATTAAAACACCTCCTGTTTTTATAAAATAAATATTAAAAATGTACAAATCTACAATTTACATTATACTAGCTTTTAAGGAATTTAGCAAGTGCAGATTGATATTATTACTTTAATATGTTAATATAATATTATCCATATAGACAGGAAAAATAAGGGTTTTGAGAGAGTGAAAAGGAGTTTGGTTATGAAGCTTCCTAAAAGTGTTAATTATATTTTAGATAAATTATGTGAAAATGGTTACGAGGCTTATATTGTAGGGGGTTGTGTCAGAGATTATCTTATGGGGCTTGTGCCTCACGATTATGATATTACTACGTCTGCTTTGCCAAGTGATGTAAAAAAAATATTTAAACATACTGTAGATACAGGAATACAGCATGGAACTGTGACTGTAATTTTGAACAAGGCGGGGTATGAAATAACAACCTACAGAATAGACGGGGAATATAAGGATAACAGACATCCAGAAGAAGTTATTTTTACTGACAGGCTTTCAGGGGATTTGTCAAGACGTGATTTTACAATTAATGCTATTGCATATAACCCGATAAAAGGTTATGTTGACCTTTTTGGCGGCAGGAAAGATATAGAAAATAAACTGATAAGAGGAGTAGGAGAGCCGGCGAGAAGATTTCAGGAAGATGCACTCAGAATGATGAGAGCTGTGAGGTTTTCTGCTCAGCTTAACTTTTCTATAGAAAAGGACACCCTTGAGGCTTTAAAGGAAAATGCCGATTTAATTAAAAACATAAGCATTGAGAGAATAAGGGAGGAATTTTTTAAACTGCTTTTGTCTGAACACAATGAAAGACTTGATATTCTACTTAGTTCAGGTATGACAGAGCATTTTCTTCCGGAAATACTGAATAAAAAATTTGACTATAAAGTGTTGAATAGCTTATCGGAAGATATTGTTGTAAGGCTTTCATATCTTTTATACGGAATTGAAAGCAGAGATGTAAATAAAATAATGAAAAGACTAAGAGCTGACAATAAAAGCATTGCGGCAGTTACAGCGATATCGAAATACAGCAATTATATAATAGACAGCCTCTATTCAATGAGAAAACTCATAAATCTTGCAGGGGAAAACATTGAAAGGCTTATTGAAGTTATGGGTGCAGTAAGAGGCAGTGATATGAAAAAGGAGTATGAAATGCTTAATGCTGTTGAAAAAGACTGCTGTACGTTAAAAGAACTCAGATTGACGGGTAATGACCTTATAAATGAAGGTATAAAAGGTAAGGCAGTAGGAGAAGCTTTAAACAGGGCTTTAGATTATGTTATGCGAGAGCCTGATAAAAATGAAAAAGAAATATTGTTAAACTTTATCAAAAAGGGGGAATAGTTATGGCAACAGCATTAATAACAGGTGCAAGCGGCGGAATGGGAAGAGATATGGCTATACTTCTCTCTAAAAAAGGATATGACATTATACTTGTGGCAAGAAATGGTGATAAGCTGAAGAGGCTTGCAGAAAAGCTTCCTGTACAGGTTACAGTAATACCTATGGATTTAAGTGTGAGAAAAAATTGCTATAAACTCCACAGTATTGCAAGGAATATAGACATACTTATAAATAATGCAGGATTTGGCGAGTGGGGTGAATTCTATTACACAAATCTTGATAAGGAACTTAATATGATTGACCTTAATGTTGGGGCAATGCACATACTTACAAAACTGTATTTAAGAGATTTTGTAAAAAGGAATAAAGGTTATATTATGAATGTTTCATCACTTGCTGCCTTTGGTTCAGGACCCTTGATGGCGGCTTATTATGCTACAAAGTCATATGTATATAAGCTGACAACAGCTATAAATGAAGAATTAAGGGCAAGAAAGTCAAAAGTGCATATTTCGGTATTTTGCCCCGGACCTGTTGATACTGGCTTTAATGACAGGGCAGGCGTTAGCTTTTCTATGAAATCTCTTAATAGTATGGAGGCAAGCAAGAGGGCCTTACGAGGTATGTTTTGGAGAAGGACTGTTATAATTCCAAGCTTTTCTAACCGAATAACAGCGTTAATGTGCAAATTTGCTCCTTTAAGACTTGTACTTATGGTTTGTTACAGAATTCAGCACAGTAAAAGAATGTAATTGTAATATTGCAGCAAATAACTGATTTACTTGAGAAAATCTAATGTAGGTTGAGGTATTGTATAATTTAAAACATACAATACCTTGTTTTTTAAGAAACAATTATATTAGAATTTTTGAACTATAGCAATTCTGTTATATTTTTTAGAATAATAATTATATTTGCATTTTTTACAGTTATACTATATAATTGATATGAACTAAATATTTTATGCGTTGTATCCTGAAAAAATTATGGGAAATTCTCTGCCTGTAATTAATGGGAACAGCAGCAAGGAGGAATTTATTATGACTAAACAGAGAGAAAAAACCCGCAGTTTGGTGGAAATGGCACTGTTTACAGCCATTATTGCAGTATTGGCTTTAACACCTTTAGGCTATATTCCCCTTGGTTTTATGAATGCAACTACTATTCATATTCCTGTTATAATAGCAGGTATTGTGTTAGGATGGAAAAAGGGAGCTTTTTGCGGATTTATATTTGGACTTACTAGTTTTTTGAATGCTACATTCCGTTCTGCAAGTTTGACCGCGTTTCTTTTCACTCCTATTAAGCCACCGGGAAACGGATGGAGTTTGGTAATTGCTTTTGTGCCAAGAATACTGATAGGTATTGTGGCTTATGCGGTATTTAAAGTACTGTATAAGTTAAGCGGTAAAAAGTCTGTTTCTATGTTTTTGGCAGGTATATTGGGTTCTATGACTAATACAGTATTAGTAATGGGTATGGCTTACATATTTTTTGCAGAGCCTTTTGCGGCAGCATCTGATATTCCTGTTGAGGGTGTTCTAAAGGCTGTATGCGGAGTTATGGTTGGACAGGGAATACCTGAGGCAATTGTGGCAGGCATAATTTCTTCTGCTGTATGTGCAGGTCTGATGACAGCATTCAGAGACAGATTTAACTGAATTGGAGATAGATATGATTTTAGCAATTGATATTGGAAATACGAATATAGTTTTAGGCGGAATTACAGACGGAAAGGTTGACTTTATGGCAAGACTTTCCACTAACCGAATAAAAACAGAAGATGAATACGGCGTTGAGATAATGAATGTATTAAAACTTTATAATGTTGACAGAAGAAAAATAGAGGGCGGCATTATATCATCTGTTGTACCTTCTGTTTTAAATGCCATAAAACTTGCGGTTGAAATGGTAATAGGCAGTGAACCATTGGTTGTGGGTCCGGGAATTAAAACAGGACTTAATATATTAATGGATAACCCAGGTGCAGTCGGAAGTGACAGAATTGTGTCTGCCATAGCTGCATTAAGTGAATTTAAGCCGCCTATAATAATAGTGGATATGGGTACGGCAACAACTATAGATGTAATTGATAAAAAGAAAAATTACATTGGTGGAGCTATTATGCCAGGTGTAAACATAAGTCTTCAGGCTCTTTCATCACAGACTGCACAATTACCTTCAATAGGACTTGAAAAACCTAAAAAGGCAATAGGCAAAAATACAATAGAGTGTATGAGAAGCGGTGTTGTGTTTGGCACAGCAGGTATGATTGACGGATGTGTTGAAAGAATAAAGGAAGAGCTGGGGGAAGACTGTAATGTAATAATTACAGGCGGACTTGGCAAAAACTTTGCAGAGGTATGCAAAGGAAGTTATCAATATGACGGTGAGCTTTTGTTGAAAGGTCTTTATATTATTTATACTAAAAACAATTAGGAGGCATATATGGACGATTTAAATGAAGCTGTAAAACTGGCTGACGAAATAGCAGACAGCATTAAAAACAGTAAGGTTTATCAGGATTATCAGGCTGCTCTTGCGAGAATAAAAAATGATAGTGAGACCATGGAAAAAATAAGACAGCTTAAAATAAAGCATCTGGACTATGCCAATGACAGAAGTAATGGAATTGAAGACTTTAATAAGGAGAAATATATTTCTCAGGAGTTTTTTAAGGTAATGCTTAATAATGATGTAAGAGTTTACTTTAAAAATGAGGAAAAGCTTGTAAAACTTATTGCCGATGTCTACTCAAGAGTAGCTGAAAAGTGTGCATTAAATTTATTTGTATAGGAGATTTGTATGGAGGGTTATATTAAATCCGGAAGTGCAAACATTTATTATGAAATGTTTGGTGAAAACAACAAAGAGGTTGTTATACTTCTACACGGAAATGGTGAAAGCGGACGCAGCTTTAAAAAGCTTATACCTCTTTTAGCTGATACATATAGAGTGATTACTGTTGACAGCAGAGGACACGGTAAATCTGACTTTGGCGGAAATCAGCTGTCAATAGGAACTATGGCTGTAGATTTGGTAAATGTAATTGAGGCACTTGGCTTAGAGAGTGTAAACCTTGTAGGTTTCAGCGACGGAGCAAATGTGTCTATGCTGACAGCTATAAAAAACAGTGAACTTATAAATAAGGTGATACTTGTAAGCGGAAATTATAACTTTTGGGGAATAAAGCCTGTATCAGGTTTAATGATAGCTGTAGGGTATTACTGTAGTTTGCTGGGCGGATTTGTAGACAGCAGAAACAGGCTTAATAAGGAATATTTTTCACTTATGTTTAAGGAGCCTAATATTAAGAGAGAGGCACTTGGATACATTAAGTCACCTACTCTTGTCATAAACGGCAATAAGGATATGATAAAAATAAGCCATGCTAAAAAAATAGCCAAAACTATTGTGAACAGTCAGCTTAAAATTGTTGATGGAGACCATTTCTGGATATACAGAAAGCCTGAAGAGGCAAGCGTTGTAATAAAAGAGTTTTTGAATGATAATGAGTAAAAAATGTGCCGCAGTTATGCGGCACATTTTTTACATGTGGTTTCTTATTGCTGTACTCAATTTTTTGTATAGTAAAAATGAAATGACTGATGTGACGCCATATTTAAACAAATTAAATGGCAGTATTGCAAAAATCATAAGTCCTGTCAAATCTTTAATAAAGGGATTGGCACTTGTACCCATACCAACTATAGTTGCAAGGTCAAGTCCTATAAGTTTTGCATATAGTGGAAAAATAACAAAAATATTCATAATAACGGCTATAATACTTGTAATCACTGTGCCTGTAAAAAGGCTTATTGCAGCACCTTTCTTTGTTTTTAATTTTCTATATATAAGCACAGCAGGAAGCATATACCCTAAGCTGTATGTAAGATTTGCAATTTCACCTATAAAAGCTGTGTCAGTTCCTTTCATAAGTACACTAAGTGAAACCTTTACAAGTGCAACAAGAGCACCGCCTGCAGGTCCGAGTATAAATCCGCCTAAAATTACAGGGAGTTCTGAAAAGTCCATTTTAATAAAAGGCGGAACCAGTGGTATCGGAAATTCCAAAATCATAAGTAAAGCACTTATTGCACCAAGTAAGGCTGTTAAAACCAGCCTTTTTGTTTGTCTGCTATTCTCAGGCATTTTATGTCAGCTCCTATTCTGTTCTGTAACCTGTTACTTCGTTTGCAAGCATCCATTCCATTTTACAATCCATAAGATATTTTACAACATCATTTTCTTTGCCGTAAATTGATTTATAAATTGACTGTGTTTCAAATAAATCATTATAAGTAAGGTATGGATAGTCTACCATTGCATTTGTACCTGCCATATAGTAAAGTGCATAGTTAAGGTTATTGTTTGCAAGTACCCACTGGTCTTTAGTATCCTCTATTGCAAGAAGCATTTTGTCTGCAAGTTCTTTATATTTTTCCTCTCTTGTTGTCTGATAAAGAGTGTAAAGCAGATTTAATTCTGCAAGCTGGTGATTAAGTGATACATGAGTTCTGTTGTGTTCATAATCATATCCGTAGTCCTCGACTAACCAACCTCCGTTTTTAGTTTCATAATGGTTGTTTGTTGCATGGTCAATAAAGTACTCTGCATATCTGCATACAGCCATAAGAAAATCGTCATTGTTATAGCGTTTATAGGCGTTAATAAGGTTAACAGCAAAGTCTGTGTTAAATCTAGTATCATAGAAACCTGCACCTATGTTAAAATCTTCTGATAGCCAGCCTGACTTGGGACCTGTTGCCCAGTAGCCTAAATCATTCTGATTTTCCATACAGGTATATGTGAAAACATAACCTAAGTCATAGGCTGCAAGAAAGTCACCATACTTTGCCATACTTGCACCAACATAGTTAGATGGGTGTCTGTAAAGCATTGTGTCACTGTATGGAATATAGTTATATGGAATTTGGAAATAATATCCATCCCATGAAAAACGTCTGTTGACAGCAAGCTCATTTTTAAGAACATTAAAATGGTTAATATTGTTCCAGTCTGCCAATTTATGTTCAGTAGACATAAGATACCATATTTCACCTACATATTTTGTATCATAAGGGAATGTATAAGTAATTGACACTGTGTTATCAGGATTAATGGTAATTGATACAGCTTCTTCAAGGTCCGGATTGCATTCTTGTGTATTGTTTTCAAATTTGTTATTTGTGTATACAGAAGGAATGCTTAATATAAGTGAACTTTGGTCTGTATCGATAAATAAAGTTTGTTTTGCAACGTTTTCAGGATTTTGTGACATATACCAGTCACCTGTTTCAGGTGATATATATCTCATTTCAAAGTTTGTTCCGGGGATAGTAATGGTTTCACTATAGCGGTCATCTTTAATTGTATTAAAATTGTATCTTTTTATGCTGAAAACATCGTTATTTATAAATGTAAATGTTTTTTCTTTTACTGTTCTGTCAGCATCATTGTAAATAACTTCTTCTTTTATTTCAGGTTCAGTAATAGCCTTCCATTTATCTTTAAATGTATTTTTAACTACATTATATGCTTCTAAAGCATTTCCAGTGAGAGGGTTTCCATATTTGTCAACAGGATTTTCTGCATAAGTGACAGCTTCAATAGTAGTTATTTCTGCGTTTCCTTCATAAATAGTCTTGTCAAATTCAGTAGTGGTTTCTGTAGTTTCTTCAGTAGTTGTTACTGTGGTTGTAGTTGTTTTGTTTTTGTTCTTCACACCTCTTGCAGAAGCTGATATTGACTTTAATGTAGTGGTTTCTGTTGTAATTTCGGTAGTAACCTCAGTAGTGATTTCAGTAGTAGTTGTTGTATAGGCTGTTGTTGTACCTTTTATAGTTCTAGCTAATGAATTTACTGCAAAAACTGTTGCAGACAATACAACTGTAAAGGCAGCGGCAAAAGCAAGCCTTGCAGTTAGTTTTTTCATATTTAATTCACTCTCCTATTTAATTGTAATATATGGTGAAAAATCGCCACTTTATTAATTATACCAAAAATTAATATATAAATATATTACA
>CAJKOJ010000052.1 GCA_905201505.1 uncultured Eubacteriales bacterium
CACTTTCAATCCAAGCCTTTGCACGTCCCACAACAACAACACCTCTTTCGTATGTTGCTGTATCAGTTGCAGTGATGTCAGTATTGCCGTCATAATTTAAAACATCGCCGTCAAGCAGTCCATACATAGGTAATATAGCATACCCCGTACCTGACTGAGAGCTAAAAGCATTTCTGATTTCACTGCTTCTTTTTAATGCCATACTCTTTACAAGTTCATTTTTCTTTAACTGTGGTATTCTCTCCACGTATGTACCAAATACCTGTGGATTAAATGTTTTACTTTCAAATTTTGCCATTTTTATTCCTCCTTAAATAGCGGTTTTTTACCGCTGCTTTTTGTTTTTTTATTAAAAATTTACATCTGGATTTTTCTCAAGATAAGCACACATTTCAGTGTAACTCATTTTAGATATATCAGCAGCTTCAGGTTCCTGTCCGCTGCTTCCTACACTTACACCCTTAAACGCTTCTGAATTAAAAAGATACTTTGTATCCTCCCCTTCAGCCAGTCCTTTAATCTGTTCATCAATTCCCTTAACTTTGCCGCTTTCATCAACACTTATTTTATCAATGTCAATTAAAGCCTTTACTGCCTTTTCAGTTTTTGCTCCTGCCTTAGCAATTGCAATATTTACGGCATTGTCAATTTTAAGTGCCTTTATATCTGCACAGTATTTTTCCGCTTCAGCTTTGCTTTTGGAATTTATAGACGAAATTTTGTCGTTCAGAGCACTTGTATCAGAGTTGTATTTCTCAATTGTTACATACCCCTTTTTTACCATAGCTATGACCTCCGCAGCCATTTCTTCGCTTAATCCTTTTGCAGTTAAGTCCTCCTTTTTCATTTTCTTCCCTCCCCTCATACTTTATTTATGACTGTACTTTTTAACCTGACAATAGTCTGATTAAAATATACATTTCACACTCCACATAACTTAATACCATTTCACACAGCCTGCCAATCATATATAACCCTTCCTTACTAAACCAAAAAAGCACCTAACATTTGTTAAGTGCTTTTTTACTCTATCATTATATCACATTATGCCGTTACTTTGTGTTACCACTTCTTAAAACACCCATTAAATTTGCCTACCCCTTGTTCTGCACACCTTTTCGCACTCAGCCGCCCAAAGTCACATCCTGCCTCTGATACCACTCAATAGCTTCTTCAATATGTTCTTTTTTGAAATCAGGCCACATATCATCAACAACGTAAAAATCTGCATATACAGACTGCACAGGCAAAAATCCGGATAATCTTCTCATACCGCCCCACCTTATAATAAGGTCAATTCTTGATATATCGTCAGTATTATAGTAAGTAACACTTTTATTGGCTTTCAAGTCCCATTCCCAGCTGTAATTAATAAGAAAATTAACTTTTATTCCGCCCCCTCCAAAACGCTTTCTTGTAGTAAGGTCGCTTAATTCAATAGGGAACATATCTGATTCTGTGTTTCCTGCCGCAAGAATTTCACAGTCCTCGTTTTTAAGCATATTTACCATTTCCACACAGCATTTAGTAAAAGCAATTCTCTGTTCAGTAGGTCTTTTTGTATTATCAGCCGTAAAGCCGTATATACTAAGTTCCTGAACACCCATTTCCTTACACAGCCTGAAAGCCTCAAGCCCCGGCAGCAAACCGTTTTCATATCCTTTTTCTTTACTCATAGACTGATTTTTAGCCCATCTTCTGTTGCCGTCAGGTATAATTCCAATATGTTTTGGCACTCTCATTTTATCACCTCAAAATAATTGTAGCCAATTTACACTCAGATATACTATTGTACAAAAATAAAATTTATGATACTATTAGATTGAGGTGAAAATAATGGAAAAAACAGCTGAAATAAAAATAAGCGAATACGACGCCAACGGCAAAAAAATAGACTACGATGTAATAATGATATATGACAGTGACGTAACAGACAAACGATACGTATTTTATACAGACGGAAAGAAAAACAAATCAGGCAGAGTAGGTGTAAAAGTAGGCTTTGTAGAAGACATCAACGGCAGTGTTGCCATTACATCAATTACAAATCCAATTGAGCAGGAAATGCTTGCACAGGTTTATGCAGAACACATCAGAGACAACAAAGTACGAACAGTAGAATAGCAGGTGATAAAATGAAAAAACTACTTTTGCTGGCAAATTTTTATTCAGGCAAAGGAATAGTTAAGTTAAATATTGCTGATATTATTGACTATTACAACAGCAAAGGCTTTGAAGTTACGGTTTATTCCTCACAATATTCAGGTCATATTAAAGACATAGTCGAAAAGACAGGCAGTGCATACGACAATATTGTATGCTGCGGCGGTGACGGCACACTTAATGAAACTATAACCGGCATAATGACCCTTGACAAAAGACCTCTTTTAGGATATATTCCATGCGGTTCAACCAATGACTTTGCAAACAGCATAGGAATACCTTCCGTAGTGGAAGAGAGCTACAAAACTGCAATTGACGGTCAATGTTTTACAATTGACGTTGGCAAAATAAATGACAGATTTTTTTCTTATGTAGCAGGCTTCGGACTTTTCACTAATATATCCTACGAAACCCCTCAGACAATAAAAAACATTTTGGGTTATCAGGCATATATACTGACAGGACTTAAAGAAATCACAAACATAAGAACATACCCCATAAAAGTAACTTATGATAAGGGTGTTGTTGAAGATGATGTTATGCTTGCCCTTGTCTCAAATTCCAACAGTATCGCAGGTATGAAACGGCTGTTTGAAAACTATGCAAATTTAAATGACGGACTTTTTGAAGTCCTCCTTGTTAAAAAGCCGAAAAACACAAGCCTCTTAAAAAATATAGTAAGCTGTCTTGTAGAAAAAAACTTTGATGACAACGATATGTTCTATAGCTTCAAAACAAATAAACTTGTTATCACAAGCCAAAATTATATAAAGTGGACAGTCGACGGTGAATACAGCGGAGATTATAACAAAGCCGTAATAGAAGTTGTCCCAAGTGCCGTTGACATACTTATAAACAACGAAGCACAGTAAAAAAATATTGTTTTAATTATAAACTTTTTGATTTAAAAAAGACGGGGCTGACGCAAATTAACTTTTAGGTTAGTTTTGCTGACAGCTCCGTTTTGTACTTTTTACTATTAAAAATCAGATTATACCCCTGCACTTTCAAAGTATTCCCCGCAAAATTTTCAAATTAAAATTTTACAGCCGCACCTTACATATATTTAATATAAATAAGCTTCACCCACAGTTTATAAGCAGGTCATTACCGCTTATTCATACCTTTATACTGCATTTAATCCCCTGATAACTGTTTCTTTTTATAAATTCTTTTGCCACTGAATTTAGTACCTTTCTCTTGTCAAGGCTCCACCATGGTTCAAAGAGCTCTGCTTTATTAGCGTCTCCCGTTATCCTGTGTATTACAATATCCTCAGGTATTCTTTCTATTATATCCGCAACAGTTTTTACATACTCTTCAAGTGTAAAATATTTAAATGGCTTTTCTTTGTAATAGTCATAAAGAGCTGTGCCTTTTATTATGTGCAGAAGCTGCAGCTTAAGCCCCTTTGTGCCGCAGTCTGCTGCATATTTCACACTGTTAAGCATATCGTTGAAATCCTCACCCGGAAGCCCCAAAATAATGTGGGTGACAGTATCTATTTTATGTCTGTTAAGCATATTGACAGCTTCTTTATAAACATCATTTTCATAACATCTGTTTATGAGTTTTACGCTTTCTTCTTTGCTTGTCTGCAGCCCAAGCTCTACACACACATATACTTTTTGTGCAAGTTCATCAAGCAAGCTCACAATTTCCTCATTCAGACAGTCAGGTCTTGTAGCTATGGAAAGAGCAGCTGCATTCTCCATACTTATTGCCTCATAATATAACTTTCTCAGCCTTTCAATAGGTGCATAAGTATTAGTATATGCCTGAAAATACATCATATATTTCCCCTTCGGCCACTTTGCAGACATTTTTTCTCTCATCTGCCAATACTGCTCGCTTACAGACAGACTTCTGCTGCCTGCAAAGTCGCCTGAGCCTTTCCCGCTGCAAAATATACAGCCTCTTTCAGACAGAGTACCGTCTCTGTTCGGACAAGTAAATCCTCCGTCAATAGCCAGCTTAATTAGCTTTTCACCAAAAATCTCCTTATAATAATCATTAGCCGAATAAAAAGGATGCCTAGAATTTAACATTTATGCTTTCACCTTTATCTATAGAATAAATTATGCACTCTTCCACTTTTTTTCCCGTATTTTTTTCCAAAGCCTCACTGTACAGCTCAAGCTGTATTCTGTACTTGTCCGCAAGCTCAGCCGCACTCTTATTTACTCTGTCTGTTTTGTAGTCCACAACAATAAGCTTATCTCCCTCTTTAAAAAACAAATCTATTATTCCGTGTACCACAAGGTCACTGTCAGCATTTTCATATTCCTTTAATCTTGATGCCTTCATTGACATAACAAAAGGAGTTTCTCTGAATACTTTGTCAGCATTTTTTATTCTTTCAAATAAATCTGAAGAAATAAATTCAGCAATCTTTTTTCTGCTCACAGCCTTTCCCTCTTCAACTGTAATAATTCCTCTGTCAATGAGGCTTTCAATCAGAACATCAGCGTCCTTTTCATCTTTCATATTTTCAAAGTCCATATACTCCATAATTGTGTGATATATTGTACCAAGCTGTGCAGAACTTATTTTTCTGTTTTTTTCCATAAACTTCGGCACACCGGTTATTTTATACTCACTGTATATATTTTCTGCTTCACCATTATCACTATTCATTTTCCTCTTTATCTCTGTTATGGATATTTTGGACGGCATCAGTGTCTCTTCTTTATATGGATACTTATAATTAAGGCTCTCTTTTATCATTTCAGCATACTTTCCATCTGCTTCTGCACTGTCTACCTTATTTAATCTGCTTATGGCATTTACAGCCTGTTCAGCTTTAAGCTCCTCCAGACTGTCCACATTTTCAAGGCATACCCATTTTTGCTTTATTGCTCCTTCAGTGTCAAGGGAGCTTCTTTTCAATGCCGCCAATATCCAGAACAAGGGCGAATCAGCCATATTTCTGCAGGCATAAGGAAGAATTGTATTTCTGTCCTCAGCCAGTTCATTTAACATAGCCTCTTTTCCTGTTTTTGACCCTCTGCTGTTCGCAGTACCTGTCATTATTAGTTTTTCCTTTGCTCTTGTCAGAGCAACGTACAAAAGTCTTAATGCCTCTGACTTTTCTTCCTCTTCATATTTTTCTGTAATAATGCTGTATGGCTTTGTTTTATATTTAATTCTGTTTTCAGTATCAATATATTTCAAGCCTATCCCAAGTTCTCTGTCAAATATATAGTCATTCGACTTAAATTTTCTGCTCAGCTGATTTTGCAGCTGAACAGCAAACACAACAGGGAATTCAAGCCCCTTGCTTTTATGCACAGTCATTATCCTTACAGCGTCCTCATTTTCACATAAAGACGCAGCAGAACCGGTTTTGTTGTTTTCGTCTATGTCATCGCTTAAATCAGCTTCTATATATTCCACAAAGCTGTGCAGGTCTACAGTTCCCTTTGCAGCAAATTCAACAGCCTTTTCCTTAAAAAGTCTGAGATTTGCCTGTCTGAAACTGCCGTTTTCCATAACACCCACACAGTTAAAATAATTGCTTCTCTCATATATTTCAGAAATTAAATCAGGCAATGAATTATTAATTGCAAAATCTCTGTAATATTCCAAATCACTTATAAACTTCTTTATTGTAAAGGCAGATACATCATCTTTCTCCGCCCACATATTTATTGCTGTATATATATTTCCGTCAGGTCCATTATTTCTTATTTCCGTAATATCATCAAATGACATACCATATATAGGCGAATGCAGTATATTTACTATATCTATATCCTGTATTGGATTGTCAATAAGCCTTAAAAGAGAAATTATATTTTTAACCTCTGTTGCTCTGAATAAAGGATTGGTTTTTTCAAATATACAGCTTATGCCTATAGAATTAAGCTCGTCACAGAATACTCCGGCATTTGTTCTCCTGTTTACAAGTATAACTATATCTCTTTTTTCCACAGCTCTGTATCTGTTTTCATCTTTGTCATATATATACAGAGGGTCTATGCAGAGCATTTCATATATTCTCTTTGCCACAAGTTTTGCTTCTGCTCTTTTGGGGTCAATTTCACTTTCAGCAAGCTTTTCCTTGACATTTGCCGTATCTGCAATAATCAGTTCAGTGCAGTCAGATATATTCATTCCCTCTTCAGGCTCAGGAAATTCTGCCTTTGGATTTAAAGCTATGTCTTCAGTATATTTGACATTTCCAAGTCTTTCGTCCATAATTTGCTTAAATATCAGATTGCAGGCGTCAAGCACAACCTTTCTTGAACGATAGTTTTCAGATAAAAGTATAAGTTCCTCACTGTCATTTTTTTCTGAATATGCGGCATATTTTTTTATAAAAAGCTCAGGTGTAGTCTGCCTGAATCTGTATATGGCCTGCTTCACATCGCCAACCATAAATATGTTGTTTTTCCCTTCATAAATACCTGATACAGCAGTCAGTATTTCCTCCTGCAAATAATTGCTGTCCTGATATTCGTCAATAATTATTTCTTTGAATTTTCTTTGATATTCCCTTGCTGTTTCAGTAGGTATGCCCTCTTCATCTCTCAGTATATTAAGGCAGAAGTGTGATATATCATTAAACTCTGCCATTTGCTTTTCAAGTTTAAGCTCTGCATATTTTTTCATAAAAGTTCTTGTTGCTTTAATCAATGACCTTATATTGTGCTTGCTTTCTTTAAATAGAATATTTATTAGTTCCTTTGATTCCACTGAATTTTTAAGAGCTGTATTAAGTTCTTCCTTTACAAAATTAAGGTATCTTTTAATAACGTCTGTATGCATAAGAGCGTATTCATCTTTAACAGATTTCAGATTTATTGTGTATTTAACCTCAAGTTTTGCAATTTCATCAATACCTCCTGTTCTGTAAGCGTCTTCAAAGTTTTCAATTGTCTCATACACCTTTTTTATAACTCCGGGTATTTCATCTGAAGCACAGTATTTAAAATAATACATAGCTTCATCGGCATATTTTCTTGCAGCCCTTATATTTTCCTCTATACCAAGAATATACTGCTTGCCCCATATACTGTCATAAAAGTTTTCAGCATTTTCATAATTTCCAAGACATTCATCAAACCACTTTTCAGGATAAGGCAGACTGTCTGCAAATGTATAAAGATTTAAAATCATATCCACAACATCTTTATCGTTTGTCTTGCCTATAAACATATTGTAAAAACTATTAAATTTTTCATCACCTTCACTGAGCAGTTCCTCTAAGGCATCATCAACAGCCTGTTTTTTCAAGGCGGCGGCTTCTGTATCCGTAGGATTTTTATATCCCAAATCAAGCTCCGTTTTATGAAAGTTCTGTCTTACCACACTTGAACAAAAAGCGTCTATTGTTGAAATATTAGCCCTGCTTATAAGTATAAGCTGTTTTTCAAGATGTCTTTTAAGCTCGTTATCAATATCATCATTGCCTGTAACTTCTTTTAACTTTTCTTCAATGCTTTTTACAATTCGTCCTTTCATTTCAGCTGCGGCATCTCTTGTAAATGTAACTATCAGAAACGAATCTATGTCCCATCTGTCCTCTATTATTCTTGACAAAACTCTCTGTGTCAGCACAAAAGTCTTGCCTGAACCTGCCGCCGCACTTACTAAAACATTTTTATTCCTTATATCAATGGCACGCCTTTGCCCTTCACTTAATTTTAAAGCCATATATTGTCCTTTCTCCACATATCATATTATAAAGCTGTCTGTTCACTACACCGGTAAGGAACAGCTTAGATATTTTACAAACCTCTTAATCAAATTGTAAAATTTTTTAATATTATTGTCAACATATTATTGTTGAAAAATAAATTTTGTCTGTTATAATAATAAGATAGGAGAATTTTTATATTTATAGGAGATTTTATTATGAAAAAAATGAAAACAGAAGTAAAAAGGAAATTTGCAGGCATTGTAGCTATATTACTTATTGCAGCATTATTGCTCAGTTCAATATCTGTATTTTTTATTAATTAAGCACTAAGGAGGAGCGGTTATGCGTTCTAAAAAGAGAGGACCCAAACACGGGTCAGCAGAAAATAAAAAAATTATGTCTGTAGATGCTTCATTAATAACCGACAGCATAAAAAACACAGGCAAAAAGATAAACAGCAGCATTAACAGCATTAAAAACTCAGAAAATAACAAAAATAAATCTTACAAACAGACGCTAGGTTATATAACATTGGGAATAGGAGCTGCCTTTTTCCTTGTCACATCAGTGCTGAGTATTAACTTTGCCGTCAACAGTAAGGTTGACACAGCAATTGACACAGCTTTTGAAGCTCTTGATTCCGACCTTATTTATAACGGTGTGTTTATTGAAGAAGTAAATATAAGCGGTCTTACCAAAGAGCAGGCAATAAGAAGAGGCAATTCAGACTATGCAGGACCAAGACTTCAAAGAACCTTTACCATTGCATACGGCAATTATTCAAAGGACGTTACTTATGAGGATTTAGGTGGAAGCTATAATATCAAATCTACAGTAAATGAAGCCTATAAACTGGGCAGAAGCGGCAGCAAGGCTTCAAGAATAGAATTTACAGATAACCTTGAAAGAAGAAAGGAATATCTTGTTTCATCTCTTTCCATTGATAAGAGCAAAATGAGAAAAACTCTTGAAGAAATTGCAAAGGAAGTTGAAGGACCTGTACTTACTAATGCTGAAATGGATATTGATACAATGATGGAAACTATTGAAAAAAGTATGCTTATAGGAGAAAAAGATATTGTTTTCAATATTGCACTTAAAGCATAACAGCATTAATATAAGGGAGTGAAACTATGCCTAATACAAGGAAAAAGCATAACCTTAAAAGGCGAAAAAGAAATAAAAGAAATCACTTCAACAGAATACTCAGCAAAACTATAATAGCTTTAATATTGGTTATAATTGCAGGCTGTGCTTTACGCCGCCCTGTTATGAGCAGATATTACCAGTGGAAAATAGATCAACCCAAAGAACCTGTTGAAAATGTAATTCTTCCGGGAATTTCAATTGACGGCAATGATGTATCCGGTATGACATACGAAAATGCTTATGATTACATAAATTCCAAAGTTGACACAAATACCGAAGGTCCTATAATTACAATTAAGAGCAGTGACGGCAAACACAGTTATACTTATACATTTCAGGACTTTGAACTTAAATTTGACATAGCAGGTGCAGTAAATTCAGCAATTACCTTTGCAAAGGACAGCACCTCACCTGACTGGTGGAGACAATTCAAGGCACTTGAAGGCGGTACTGTGGATTTTGCAGTAATGAGCTATAATAAGGCACTTGTCCATTCTTATGTAAATGCAATATCGGACAAAATAACAGTTGAAGCCAAAGATGCAGGATTAAAAAGAGAAAACGGTCAGTTTATCGTAACACCTGCACAAATAGGTTACACAATAGATAAAGATGCCATACTTGCACAGGTATATGCCCTTATAGACAAAAGAGATTTCGGCAAAGAAGTCACCTTTGATATAAAGGCAACAGAGCCTAAACATAAAGACGCTGATATAAGCGGTATAACAGGAATTATCGGTACATTTTCAAGTCCCTATACAGGGGGAGATAACAACAGAATACAAAATTTAAGAAACGGCTGTGCCAAAATAAACGGAGTAGTTGTATATCCCGGCGAAGTATTCTCCACTAACGAACACTTCAACCCTTGTACAGAGGCAAATGGCTGGGCAAGTGCAGGTACTATTATTAACGGCAGAATTGAAGACAGCATAGGCGGCGGAATGTGTCAGGTATCAAGTGCACTTTATATGGCACTTTTAAATGCCGAAGTCAAGATTACCGAACGCTTTAATCACTCTATGAAAGTAGGCTATGCTGATTACGGATTTGACGCAACACTTGCAGGGGACTACAAAGATTTAAAGTTTACAAATGACACAGACTGTGCAATTTTTATTGAATCCTACTTATCCAATTCAAATGTAGTTGTCAATATATATGGCAAAGAAATTCATAACCCGGGCAGAACTTTAAAGTTTTATAATAAACTTATTAAAGAAACCGAGCCTGATGAACCTGTTAAAAAGGAGGATGATACCCTTCCCGCAGGCACTACAAAGGTTGACTTGACAGCCAAAAAAGGTTATGTATACGAATTATATAAAGAAGTTTATGAAAACGGCGTGCTTAAAGAAACTGTAAAAATAAATAAAAGCACATATCTGCCGCGGAGACAGGTAATTCTTATAGGAACCAAAACCTCAGAATAAAACATATAATCTGTTGATATTTATTTTGCATACACAATTTATTTTGTGTATGCAATTTTTTTATATCCTTTATTTTCCTTTTTTGCCTTTTATAATAAATTTGGGGACAGACCTTAATCAGTTAAATGTACCTTATCCTCGCAAAATAAATATGCCGTTTTTTTGTGTTTACGCAAAATTTGAAACGGACTTAAACTGTTTTTATTTTCTCTTTTCAATTACCCCTTACTTTTTCCTTTACCCTCTGTTTTCTTTTGCCTATTTCTGTCTCCTGCTCATATTATGCCTTTTCTCTTTATTTTCTGTTTTGTCTTTTATATTTTGCTTCTTCTCTTTTATTTTCTATCCTCTCTATTTCTCTTTTCACATCGTCAACCCATGGGTGCTGTGCCGCAATTGTCTCATTGCTTATTATGCCCACAGATTTAACGCAGTTTTCAATAGCCTCACCCTCGTTTATGAGTATATCTCTGTTGAATATTATTTCTGCTCTTTCTCTTTCAAATTTACCCTTTCCGCAGTTTTCAAAATGTGTATTAATAAACCACATCAACTGTTCAAAGGCCGCCTGAAACTCCATTTCCATACCGTTTGCATCAAGGTCAATGTCAGAATACATACTCTGTATATTCATTTTATTGGCATTGCCTCCAAGTCTGTCATCTTTTGCGTCATACCCCATGGCATTTTCAATTATAGCTTTTTTAAGCAGGTCAATAATGACTTTATAGTTTTCACTGTTTACCTGTATACTCAGCGTGTCTACACCACCCTGTGAATTATCTACAGTCCTTACTTTTACAGCACCATACGCAGCAAGATTTTTTCTGAACTCCCCGAGGTTTTCACCGTCATAGTTTTTTAATACAAGTATAGTGTTTCGAGGGTCCTCCTCCATAGCATTGGCATAGTTGCTCAGCATAAGATTTAATGCGTCCTGCAATGTTTTTACATTTTTTATCAAAGGTATTTCACTGTCGTTGTATTTAAAAGCAATAATAGGAATTCGCTCCCAGTTTAACGGAACATTTCCTTTATAAAAATAAGGAGTTTCCCAATCAATACCGTCAGGTATAAGTTTACCACCCTTTAATATAAACCTTCTTATTCCCTTTGAATCAAATACTTCTGCCTTTTGCACAACACTTCGCTTTTTTCCCTCGTATTCAACAATTTCATAAATTCTTACAGCATAATCGAGAATTGTATGGTCCTCATCAGCCCATCCCGGTATAATTTCCCAAGGTCTGAATTTTCTGAAAGCAAGCTCACCATTTACATCATAATATATGTAAAGCCAGCCTATTCCGCAGTTTAAACTGTCCTCACATATATTCTTAAGTATTTTATTAAATTTTCTGTTGATTACACTCTTTAACAGATAAGCATACTTTTCATTTTCACTGTTTACAGCAATTGGCTTTCCAAGCAAATAATTTGCTTTTTGATCAACCATTTTTTTGTATTGGTTGTTTACTATTCTGTTGTTAGGTATATTGTCTACTGCTTCAGGTGCTCCGTCAGGACCTATTACCGTTCTCTTTCTGTAAAGTATATCCTGCATTCCCTTGTAGTAGTTTACCCCTTTTATCATATCCGCCCTCTTAGGGCTTGCCATAAATTCATTTATTTCTCTTACAATAAATTCACTGTCACTTATGCAGTTTTCTGCACCCTGCCTTATTATTTCATTAATATAGGGCATTTGTGACCCTTCAAACTGAAAATTAAACATTTATCATTCCTCCTTATAATAAAAGACCGGGGGACGGTTCCAATAAAACGCAAAGCGTTTCCATGGTCTCACTCTCACCAGTACTTTTATATAAATCTCCCTCCAAATTCAAGACCAGGGGACGGTTCCCTGGTCTCGTTTTTGACGGTACTTTTATATAAATTCCCCAACAATTTTAAGACCAAGTGACTATTTCCCATTAAACGCAAAGCGTTTCCACAGTCTCACTTTCACCAGCACTTCTATATAAATCTCCCTCCAAATTTAAGACCAGGGGACGGTTCCCTGGTCTCGTTTTTAATGGTACTTTTATATAATTTTTTTAACAATTTTAAGACCAAGTGGCTATTTCCCATTAAATGCAAAGCGTTTCCATGGTCTCATTCTTGCCAGCACCTCTATATAAATCCCTCTCCAAATTCAAGACCAGGGGACGGTTCCCTGGTCTCATCCTTACCAGCACTTTTACATAAATTCCCCAACAATTTTAAAACCAAGTGACTATTTCCCATTAAACGCAAAGCGTTTCCATGGTCTCATTCTTGCCAGTACTTCTATATAAATCTCCCTCCAAATTCAAGACCAGGGGACGGTTCCAATAAAACGCAAAGCGTTTCCATGGTCTCACTCTTACCAGCACTTTTACATAAATTCCCCAACAATTTTAAAACTATAGAACACTTTCCCGTTAAACGCAATACATTTCCACGTCCTCACTTATTTTTACTTACTCAAAACTAAATGTTTTTCCGCCCACAAAACTTTCTATACCATATCTCATAGCGTCCATAAGGTGATTATTACAGTCCACAGGCACATTTACACTATGCCCCTCTTTATCCTTTTCCCAGCAGTATCCCCCAATCTCCTTTATAAAATTACTGCACTTAGGATGAATAAGAATTTTAAATCCCTGTATAAAATCAATTCCATTATTTATGCTGTCCCTGCCTTTTCTTGCAGGTCTTATATTTCTTATTCCAAGCTCCCTCAGCCTGTCAATACTCTTAGGTTCTGCACAATCAGCAGTTATTTTTTCCTTGCTATACCCCTTTTTAGTTATAATCTCAGCAATTTTTTCATTGCTCAATCCCTTTTCATATATTTCATCAAATACATATATAACCTTACACCCATTATCCATAAGTCCGCAAAAAAATGCAGTGGGATCATTCGTGTATCCAAAATCCAATCCAAATACACTTTCAATCCCCTGCTTGGCTGTAATTTCTTTAACAGAAAATATTCTCTCCTCCCAATTTTCAAATACCAGCCCGTCAGTAATCCCCCAGTTACCCAGCCCTGCAACCTGATAACGTCTTGGATTATTTCTTTTCATATCGTTAAAAACCTTTAAGTCAGCCTTATCAAGCCATTCGTTGCACATATAATTTGTAGTCATTGCAAGTATTTCACTATCTTCTGCATCAAAAAACCTCTTCTTAATCCAGTGCCTTTCATTCCACGGATTTAATGTCAG
>CAJKOJ010000053.1 GCA_905201505.1 uncultured Eubacteriales bacterium
AATAGAAATATTTAAAAATATAAGAGGTTTTAATTATGAAAATAAGAAGTAGGAATTCATTACTTATTTTTTGTTATGTAAATTGTTTTTGTTTAGTTAAAACTTGAAATAAGCACCACCTATTACAAGGTGGTGCTTATTTTTTTACTCCTGTGATTTTTGCTGTACTATATACGCGACCTTTTTCTTTATTCTTTGTAATGCGTTATCAATACTCTTTTCTTCTTTATTCATAAGGGAGGCTATTTGTGTATAGCTTCGTCCTCTAAGGTAGTAGCCGAGAACTTCCTGCTCCATTTTGCTAAGATTTTTAAGTATTTCTCTTTCAAGAATTTTAAGGTTTTCTCTTCCTATTACTTCGTCTTCAGGATTTCCGCCTGTTTTGCTTAAAAAATCCAAATATGTATAATCTTCATCTGTTGTAACAGGTCTGTCCATTGATATTGAAGTGTTAAGGGGGATATGCTTTTGTCTGCCTGCCGCCTTAATTGCACTTATTATTTGTCTGTTAATACATAATTCGGCAAAAGATATAAAGCTTGCTTCCCGCTCCGGTTTATAATCTCTTATAGCCTTATAAAGTCCTACCATACCTTCTTGTATAACATCTTCCTTATCTGCACCGAATATAAAATAACCTCTTGTTTTTTTCTTTATAAGATTTTTGCATTTGTAATTTATAAGGTAATCAAGTGCTTGATTGTCGTTGTTGTTCTGCACAAGGCTTACAAGCTCATCATACCCCATTCCTGTGTATCTTTCCATTGTTTCACCTCTTTAATCTTAACTGTTCCAAAAAATTAGCTGCTTCACTGTCAAGATTGTCTATAAGCATATTGTTTTTAACAGGCCTATATTCATGTATTTTATCTGATATTGCTTTGTTGTTGGCTTTCACTTCTATATACAAATCTTTTGCTGACATTCTAAGTGCACCCTGGCTCATAATTATAACTTGCTCAAGTCCGTCTGAAGTTGCAACTGTAACATTATAATTCCTTTTAAGTTCATGGGTTGTTTTTTCTATATATTGGTCGGCAGTTTCTGCTTCCTTAGTATAGACAACATATATATTTCCTTCTTTTGTAACAGAGCCTTTGCCTCCTGCAACCTTATAAGCGTCAAATACCAGTATAAGGTTCATCTTTTTTGTACCTTGATAATTGCAAAGCTGTGTGATGAGACTGCTTTTGGCTGCTTCAAGATTATCCTTTGCAAGCTCATTGAGCTCTTTCCAAGCAAATATTATATTGTATCCGTCGACTAAGAGATAATCCTTGCTTTTCATTTGTCTGTTTCCTTTTATAGATAATATGTAAACTAAATATAATTATAAATGATTTTTAACATAATAACAATAGTTTTTTATTTAAGATAAAGTGAAGATTAAATATATTTATTGCAAAAGAAAGAATATTATTTTATAATAAGGTGAGGTGAAATTATATGAAGATATCTCATTGGATTGCAGCTTTTTTTAATATACCTGAATTTGAAAATGCTGTATATTTTATACTTAAAATTATAATGACCTTTATAAGCATATTTATAGCAGGCTTTTTTGTAAAGCTCTCTAAAAAAGTAATATATAAAGGCTTTGCAAAATTTTCAATTGAAAGGCACTCTGATACTGCTGCATCACTTTTGTCAAGTCTGACAAAATATATAATATATTTTATTGTGTTATGCAATGTACTTGTAATGTGGGGAGTGAACATAACTTCCATACTTGCACTGGGAGGTGCGGTATCTGTTGCTGTAGGACTTGGTGCTCAGGATATTATAAAGGATATGATGGCAGGATTATTCATTATAACTGAAAATCAGTTTGGCGTCGGAGATATTGTTGAGCTGAACGGCTTCAGCGGTACTGTTGAGGCTATCGGTATAAGAACTACAAGAATAAGAAATGCAGACGGTAATGTACACATTGTGCCAAATGGTCAAATTTCTATTGTAACCAATATGAGCAAAGGCTTTAACAGGGCTATAGTTGATATATCAGTTGCCTATGGTGAAGATATTGATCGTGTGTTTGCAGTGCTCAAAGATGAATTTAAAAAAATATTTAATAACAAAATAATTGAGGGAATTATTGATGAACCTCAGGTATGGGGAATAAATGAACTTGCCGACAGTGCTGTTGTAATAAGGGTTGTGGCTGACAGCGAAATAGGCGAAAACTGGAGAATTGAAAGAGAACTCAGAAAATACATTTTAAAAAGATTTGAAAAGGAAAAAATAGAAATTCCTTTCCCTCATATTGTAGTACAAAACAAGGAGGTTTAATATGGATATACAAGTCGGTGATATTGTAACAATGAAAAAACAGCATCCATGCGGATCCAAAAAGTGGAGAATACTGAGAGTAGGTGCTGATTTTAGAATGGAATGCTGCGGTTGTTCTCATATAGTTATGCTGCCCAGAGTAAAAGCTGAAAAAAATATTAAGAATGTTGAAAGGGCTGAAAAATAGGTATTGTTAAGGTTGAATTAAAAGACAAAATATGTTAATATTAACGTAAATATTAAATGGAGGTAGAAATATGAGTTACAAGAAAGAATTTATTAAATTTATGTGTGAAGCAGGGGTTTTGACTTTTGGAGAATTTACTCTTAAAAGCGGAAGAAAGGCTCCGTATTTTATAAATACAGGAAATTACAAAACAGGTGAGCATATAGCTAAGCTTGGTAAGTTTTATGCAGAATGTATTAAGGAAAATAATATTGAAGCTGATGTGTTCTTCGGTCCTGCATATAAGGGAATACCCCTTGCTGTTTCAGCTGCTATTGCCCTGTACAATGAGACTGGAAAGTCAGTAAACTATGCCTTTAACAGAAAGGAAGCAAAGGATCACGGCGAAGGCGGCGTTATTGTAGGTCATAAGTTCTGTGACGGTGACAAGGTTGCTGTTATTGAAGATGTTATTACAGCAGGTACTGCCATAAGAGAAACTCTTCCTATTCTTAAAAATGCGGCAGATGTAAATGTTGAGTGTGTTATTATATCTGTTGACAGAATGGAAAAGGGCAAGGGCGAAAAGTCTGCTGTTCAGGAAGTATATGATGAATTTGGAATTAAGGTTTATCCTATTGTAACAGTATGTGACATAATTGACTGTATAGAGGACGGTACAATTGACGGTAGTAAATACCTTGAGGCTATGAAGGAATACAGAAAGAATTACGGTGTAGAGTAAATGACATAAATTTGTAAAGATTTGTTATTTGCATATTATTGGTATGTTTGATATAATTAATATAAAGACAAAGAAATTGAAATAACTGAAAGGTGTGATGATATGAAGAAAATTTTAAGTGTTTTATTATCGTTGACGATGCTTATTTCTGCATTAGCTTTTTCCACAACGGCCTATGCGGTAGAATATGTTGCTGTATATCTTAATGGGGCAGCAATTGATTTTCCTGCAACTGATGCAAGACCTCAGATTATCAATAACAGGACTTATGTGCCTGTGAGAAAGACTTGTGACGCTCTCGGTCTTGAAATTGACTGGAATTCAAAAACAGAGACAATGACCCTTACAAGAGACGGCATTACAATTGCACATACTATGCGTTCTAAAATAGTATACATAAACGGCGAAGCTAAGATGTTTGATACAGCATCTATAAATGCAAACAACAGAATTCTTATGCCTATAAGAATGATTGCTGAATCAATTGGTGCAACTGTTACTTGGGACGACCCTACAAGAAGTGTACATATTACAACAACTTCAGGCAATAACAATACAACAGCAAATGCAAGCAGTGCTGTTGTAAATACTATTTCAGCTTCAAAAACTGTTGTAGCTAAGGGCAGTGAAATTACTATAACTGCTGTGTGCAGCAATGGAACTGAAAAGGTTAAGTTTGTAAGGACAAGTGATAACTCTGTTATTGGCGAAGTTTCAAAGTATACTGAAAATTCAGATGGAACAAGAACATTTACAACAGAGTATGACTGTGAAAATAAGACCGGTGATGATGCAATATTTACAATATTGGCTGTGCCGGGTGTAAGCACTGCATTTAATGATACTACAGCTGCAAGCAAGAGTGTGAGCTTTATGGTTTCTGCTGATGAAAGTGATAAAGATGACGACGATGACGATGATGATACAAACTACAAGTCAAAGAATATGTTAAGCTGTAAACTTTCTAAAGATGAAGTAAAGACTGATGACTATGCAAAGGTTAAGGTAAAGACAACATCTAAGGTTAAGAAAGTTAAGCTTGTTTCAACTGCTAACAATGCTTCAACTGTTACAAGTGATTATGACGAAGATGATGACGGCAACAGAACATTCAACTGTAAGATTGAGATGACTAAAGAAGGTGACTGGAAAATAAAAGTTTACCTTTATGTATCAGGAGATTATGAGGAAAAATATGAATCTCTCAGCGTTTCAGTAGATGATGACTACAGGTCAAATGGCGGTTCTGACGAGCTTGAAATCATAGACTTATGGACAAACAATGATTTTGCTTATAAGGGATATGAAGCTACAGTATTTGTAAAGACAAGTACTGATGTTGATTACCTTGAAATATTAACAGAGGATCAGGATGAAGGTGAAGGTGTAGTAACTCATTCTACTGCTGAAAAGTATAAGAATTACTATTACTGGGAATTTAATTTCAAGATTAAGCATACAGGCGATATGAAGTTTAAACTTATTGCTTATGATGAGGACGGAGAATCAGTATCTGACACATTCAGTCTTGAGGGACGTTCAGTAAGTAAGTCAGAGCCTGCTGTACTTGAAATTGAACAGAAAACAAATTCTCTTATTGAAGGTGAAGAAGCTAAGTTCAATGTTACAACTACAGGCTGTGTTGAAAGAATTAAAGTAACAAGAGGAACATCAAGTACTGTATATGATGAAAAGGTAAGCTCATCATCTTCAACAGATAAAACTCATACTGTAACATTTGAAGTTAATGACATAGACGCTGATTATTATTTCACTGTTTATGACGGTGATGATAACTTTGACAGAGTTAAGTTTAAGATTTCAGGCGATGTTGAAAAGGAAATCAAAATTGAAGATGTTGACCTTGAAGACGATACAGTTGATGAAGATGACCTTATTAAAGTAACTGTAACAACATCTAACAGTGCTGCTAAGGTATGGGTTGAAGACAACAGAGGTACTCAGGTATCAAGAATTTACAAAAATCCTGATGATGAGGACGGCTCAAAACTTATTTGGGAAGTTGAATTTGCTCCTATTGATGATGGCAGACAGACATTTACAATTGTAGCTCAGGATGAAAATAAGAAAGATGATACGTGGGATTTCAAAGTTACAGTTAAGTAATAACCTATAAAAATTTGTTAAATGTATTAATAAATTAGTTATTAAGGCTTTCGTGAAAACGAAAGCCTTTTTATATAAAAGTTATATTTTGTTTTGTGCTTGACAGTATAAATATAAATTATATAAAATTAAAGGAGTAAACAAAAGTATTCTTTGGATTATTTAAAAAAGTGTGTAAAGTTTTTTAGTTTTGAATTTTGGATTTTTCAAAGTATAAATTTATATATGTTTTATTGTTTAAAGGATTTATTGACATAATTTGTTATTAGTTATAGAATAAAATAAAAAATGGGAAGAGGCAGAAATGAAAAAGGCAATTTTATTTGATTTAGACGGTACACTTGTTAACTCTTTATACGACCTTTGTGACGGGGCAAATTATATGCTTAATAAGCTTGGTATGCCAAACAGGACTATGGAAGAGATAAGAACTTTTGTGGGAAATGGCATTGATATGCTTGTAAGGCGGGCAGTATGTTCTGAAAATTATGATTTTAAAGAAGCAATGGGGTACTTTAAGGAATATTACAATGAAAATTTATGCAGAAGAACGAGACCGTATGATGGCATAATAAATGCACTGTGTGTGTTAAGTGAAAAAGGATTTAAACTTGGTGTGGTGACAAACAAACCACAGTATGCAGCAGAAAAAATCGTAAAACATTTTTTTGACGGATATTTTGACATTGTGGTTGGTGCAGACACAGAAAAAAGAAGGAAAAAGCCCGAACCTGACGGAGTGGATACAGCACTTGGTATAATTGGCGTCACAAGAAGTGAGGCTATATATGTAGGTGATTCTGAAGTGGATATAGAAACTGCAAAAAGAGCTGATATGGACTTTATCGGTGCTGCGTGGGGCTTTAGAAATGAAGAAATTTTTGCTGATGAAAAGTGGTTTGTCAGAAATGCTCAGGAGCTTATAAGTTTGTGTTGCAATTTTCTGTAGATTTGATATAATTAAGTTATATAAAAGCAGAATTGCAGTATGGAAAAATTTGTGCTTTGTAATGTGAACATAAGCAGAATATGGCTTAATACTGCTAACTGACTAAAAAAGCAGAGGTGCTGAAAAATGGAAAATTTAAAGGTAGTAATACTGGCGGCCGGTCAGGGAACAAGAATGAAATCTGATGTGCCTAAAGTGCTGCACAGAGTTTTAGATAAAACTATGGTCGGATACGTAATTGAGGCTTCACAGGAGGCCGGTGCAAAGGAAATATGCGTAGTTGTCGGTCATCAGTCAGCAATGGTTAAAAATACTATTAAGGATATGTATGACAATATTAAGTTTGCTGTACAAAAAGAACAGCTTGGCACAGGTCACGCTGTTATGCAGGCTGGAGACTTTATAAAGGACGGAAATATTTTAGTATTATGCGGGGATACTCCTCTTGTTACTGCTGAAACTATTGAAAAGCTTTGCAGTATACACGAAAGCAATGATAACAGTGTAACAGTAGTGTCTATGGAAGTGGATAATCCTACAGGCTACGGCAGAATTATAAGAGAAAATGACAGCTTTGCAAAGATTGTAGAGCAGAAGGATACTAATGAAGAAGAAGCTGCTGTAAAAGAAGTAAATACAGGTGTTTACATATTTAAGGCTGACGCTTTAAACCGTGCCTTTGAAAAACTTGGAAATAATAATTCTCAGGGTGAGTACTATCTTACAGACACTCTTGAAATAATTAAGAATGAGGGCGGAAAAGTCGGAATTATGACTACAGATGACGACAAGGAATTTATGGGTGTAAATTCTAAGCTTCATTTGTCACAGGCCATTGCAGCAATGAGAGAGAGAATAAATACTGAGCACATGCTTAACGGTGTAACTATTACAGATCCTGCAAGTACATACATAGGAAAGGATGTAAAGATTGCACCTGATACAATCATTTACCCGGGATGTATGTTTGAGGGTAAGACTGTAATTGGCAAGAGTTGTATCTTAGGACCAAATACAAGAATAACATCTTCATCTGTAGATGACTGTGTTACTATACAGATGAGCGTACTTGTTGATGCTAAGGTAAAGAGTTTTACAACTGTTGGTCCTTTTGCTTATCTGAGACCAAACAGCTGCATAGGAGAACACTGCAGAATTGGTGACTTTGTTGAAATTAAGAATTCTAACATTGATGACGGAACAAAGGTAAGCCACTTGACTTATGTAGGTGATTCTGATGTAGGCAAGTGTGTAAACTTCGGCTGCGGTACTGTTACCGTTAATTATGACGGAAAGAATAAATACAGATGCAAGATTGGCGATGAGGTATTTATTGGCTGCAATACAAACCTTGTTGCCCCTGTTGAAGTAGCTGACAGAGCATATACGGCAGCAGGCTCAACAATTACCAAAAATGTTCCTGCTGAAAGTCTTGCTATTGCAAGAAACAGACAGGAAAACAAAGAAGGCTGGAGAAAAAAAGTAAATAAATAAGTAAGATAAAGACCTTAACAATGATTTTGTTGTTAAGGTCTTTTAGCGGGTTTTGTCTGTAATATTAATGTTGATTATTTTAACCGGATTTGGTATAATATATCAATGAGTAAATTAAACTGGGACAGGAGATAGTAAAATGTCAGAGAAAATTATTGCTATTGATGCCATGGGTGGAGACAATGCACCTGTAGAGATAATAAAGGGAGCTGCTGCAGCATGTAAAACTGTGAAGTACAAGCTTGCTTTAATAGGCAAGGAAGATGTAATTAATTCGGAACTGGCTAAATATGATTACGATAAAAGCAAAATCACTGTTGTAAATGCAGATGAAGTTATTGAAAATTGTGATATACCAACAGAGGCAATTAAAACAAAGAAGAATTCTTCTATGGTAGTTGGTATGAATATGGTAAGAAACGGGCAGGCTCTTGCTTTGGTTTCTGCTGGCAATACAGGTGCTTTGCTTACAGGTGCTACAATTATTGTGGGCAGAATTAAAGGGGTTAAGCGTCCTGCATTGGGAACTATGCTTCCGAGCGAAAAAAAGCGTGTGCTTATGCTTGATTCCGGTGCAAATGTTGATGCTAAGGCTGAGTACCTTGTACAGTTTGCTCAAATGGGCTCTGTTTACTTTGAGAATGTTATTGGCAAGGAAAATCCTACAGTTGGACTTATTAATATTGGTTCAGAAAGAGAAAAGGGCAATGCAATGGCTAAGGAAGCATATACCCTTCTTGAAGAAGCTAAAGGAATAAACTTTGTGGGTAATATTGAAGCAAGAGATATAACACTTGGCAATGTGGATATTGTTGTGTGTGACGCTTTTGTGGGCAATGTTATATTAAAGGTAATGGAAGGTCTTGGGAAAACCGTACTCAGAATTATTAAAAGAGAATTGCTTTCAAGTTTCAGAACTAAAATTGGTGCACTTCTTTCAAAGCCTGCATATAAAAAGATACAGAGGGAGTTTTTTGAATACGATGATATAGGCGGGGCTCCTTTCCTGGGTCTTAAAGGCTTGGTAGTTAAAGCTCACGGAAGTTCCGACGCTTCAGCTATTGCCGGTGCTATAAAACAATGTGAGATTTTTATTGACAGTGATATTGTAAATAAGATAGCAGACAGGCTTTAAAAGAGATTTGTTATATTTTGTAACTTTAAGAAACAAAAAAAATATAAAAAAATTAAAAATATACTTGTAAAATTACAGAATATCTAGTATATTATAATAAACAGGCAATTACTGAATTGTTTGATAAAATTTGTTAAGGAGGATTTTATAATGGAAGAAAAGGTTATTTCAATTATCGCTGAAGAGTTGGGCAGAGATGAATCTGAAATCACTGTTGATACTACTTTTGAGGAGTTAGATGCTGATTCTTTAGATTTATTCCAGGTTATCAATACTTTAGAAGAGGAATTTGATATTGAGTTTGATAATGACGAGTCTGCTAACATTAAGTCTGTTGCTGATGTTGTTGCCTGCATTAAGGCTGCTCAGGAATAATTTAAGATTTGTCTTGTTATGCCGCAGTTTTATGCTGCGGCATAATTTTTTATTCTGTTTAAACAAGGATTTATTTATATACGTTTAAGTTATAAAGAGAATAGATATATTAGCTTAATAGGTGTGGAGTGTTAAGCTAAGGTATCTATTTACGGAGGTACTTATGAATATTAATTACAATTTTAAAAATAATAAACTTATTTCCACAGCACTTTCTCACAGTTCCTATGCAAACGAACATAAAAATGAAGGTGTTGAGTGCAATGAAAGACTTGAGTTCTTGGGTGACGCTATTCTTGGATTTGTTGTGGGAGAATATATTTACAAAAAATTCAGTATGTGGCCTGAGGGCAAACTGACAAAGCTTAGAGCAAGTGTTGTGTGTGAAACTATGCTGAGCAAAAAGGGAAGAGCGCTTGGTATTAACAAGGAACTTAAATTGGGAAAAGGTGAGGAACATACCGGCGGACGTGAAAGAAATTCGATAATTGCAGATGCTGTGGAATCAGTAATAGGTGCTGTATATCTTGACGGAGGTATGGAGCCTGCAAGAAAGTTTATTCTTGATTTGCTTGTAAATGAAATAGAAGAAATTTCAAGCACTGTACACGTACTGGACGCAAAAACAACTTTGCAGGAAATAATACAAAGGAGCAGTCAAGAGCCAATTGAATACAGGATTGTCAGTGAAAGCGGTCCTGCACACTGCAAGTCCTTTATTATTGAGGTATGTCATAAAAACAGAGTACTTGGAAGAGGAGAAGGACACAGCAAAAAAGAAGCAGAACAAAAGGCTGCTATGGAAGCAATTAATTTAATAAATGAATAATAAAAAATAAGACTGCCGTAAACAAGTATTTACGGCAGTCTTTAATTGTGTTAAATTGATTTGTACTTAAAATTGCAATTGGTGAACATTTACTAAAGTTCAGCCAATCTTTCAAGTGACACATATATTTGTGATATTTGATACCATGTTGCAAGATTGACAATACCTGTCTGTGGAAGGTTAAATATTTTTTGAAATTGACGTACTGCCTCAGCTGTAGCTTCTCCGTATATGCCGTCTGCTCTTATAGAAGGAATGGCAGAGTAGGTTCTTGAAATTGCATTAAGCTGAGTTTGTATTGTTCTTACATCATTGCCTCTGGAGCCGATAGTAAGATTTTCACCGGGAAAGCTCCTTGGAACACCCTGAACTTTTTCAGCGGTTGAAATAACAATATCATCACCATAGAAATATCTTAGTATTTCTATTGCTGAGTATCCCTGTTGTGCAAGTTCTTCGCTCCCCCACTGTGTCATCCATCCCGGGCAGGTAACTTGCCTGCCGTCACAAAACTGTGCAAATAATGGCTGACGTTCTCCTTCACGTCTTAAATAATTTACAAATATTTGATCAACAAGTGCACTTATGTTTTCGTATATTGTTCTGCCTTGACTAAATGCCTGATCATATCTTGTTGAGTACGTATATAAACGGTAAAATAATGAGTAAAAAAATTATAACTTTTTAAAGTTAATTATGGCAGTTTCTCCGTCCCATATAACGGTATCAATAATTTCTTTCAGCATACAGCGTATAACGAGCATATCCTCAGGTTCTTTTATTTGATGCAGAAGTGTTTCTGATTTTATGTCATTTATTATTGTGTCAATTTTTTTAGGTTTTATTTTTTCTTTGTTTATTAAAAAATTTTGTTTGTCAATGTTTTCCAGTTTAATATTGAGTTCCTGAATTTCTTTGTCAATGTCGTTTACTTGTTTTGAAATATATTTTTGAAGTACTTCATCAGCAGATTGAAGCTTTATTATAAGACTGCTTACAGACTGCTGCTTTTTTATAATTTCTGCATTTAATATTTTTTTTGTTGTTTCTGTATCTGTAGAGTATTTTGTTCTGTTGTTTTTTAACTTATTTAACGTTTTTGCAATTTCAAAAGTGTTACATAAAAGGCTTTCAATTTGAGAAATAATTTCAAAGTCAAATTTGTCTCCTCTAATATTTTTTATATTACAGTTATGTCTTGCAGATTTACTTTTGTTTTCGCATATATAGTAAAACCTTTTGCCGTTATAATAACTGTTCTTATCAATAGTTACATTTGAAGGGCGTAAGAAGCTGCCGCAGTTTTTGCATTTGAGCATACCTGATAATATTCCATTTGTGCCTATGGGTTTTCTTATGGTAAAAAAACGTCTTTTTGATATGATTTCCTGTGTTTTTATAAAGTCTGATGAGCTTATTAAAGGCTTGTGAAAACCTACATAAATAAGCCATTCATCTATGGGCTTATCTGCTGTTTGTTTTTTGTTTTGTTTGTTAATTATCATTTTGTGCCTCATATAAGCTGTTATACCATAGCTTCCGTCAAAGGCCTCAATGGGCATCATTATTTTACATCCCAGCTCCTTAAAATAGTTATATGCTTTTTCATCTGCCCTGCAGTAGCAGGGATTTGTAAGAATACGTCTGAGGCTTATACAGCTGTAGGGGTGCCCTGTGTGGTTATAGACAGAGTGTTGTAAATAATAGGTTTCTATCCTTTTTATGCTTTGCCAGTCAAGGTATTTTTGAAATATATCCTGTATTTGTGCTGCACGTTCTTTATTTATGACAAGTATATTGTGCCTTTTTTTCTTGCCTGTGAGGTCGGTTGTGTCCACTTTCTGTTTTATATAGCCATCAGGAGCTTTTCCGCCCAAAAAACGTCCTGTAGAGGCAAGAGCTGTCATATTGTCTATAACACGTTCACGTATGGTTTCTCTTTCCATTTCTGCAAATACAGCTGATATGTACATCATTGCTTTGCTTGTCGGAGAGGAGGTATCAAACTGTTCTTTTACTGATATGAAGTGTACATTTATATCCTGAAGTTCTTTTACTAAACCTGAGAAGTCGGCGACACTTCTGCTTATTCTGTCAAGGCGATAGCATATAATATGGCTGTAACCGCCTGATTCTATATCTGAAAGCATTTTCTGAAATTGAGGTCTTGCAAGATTTTTTCCTGAAAAGCCGTCATCCTGATATATTGTAAGTTGACTTTTGTCTGCACCCAAAACAGATACGGCATAGTTTTTGCAGGTTTCAATTTGATTTGATATTGAGTCTCCCTTTTCCGTGCTTACGCTTTTTCTTGCATATACTGCGATTTTTAAACTATCCATAATATCGCTCCTGCAGGTTCCTTTATATTAATTTATTTTAACAATGCAAAAAAATACCTATTTATGAGGCTGTCTTAATACTTTGATATAAAATATGAAATAGTACAAGCCGTGTTTTAAATATATTGAAGTGAGGTGATATATATGGGCAGAAGAAGTGATGAACATTATAATATTAAACTAGGGGAGAACTCTGAACCTGACAATATTGCAAAACTCAGTCAAATATATAATAAATTAAAGGCAAAAATGATTTTAAAGGAGCTTGAAGGTTGTAGTGAAGATATAAGAAAAGAAGTGTTAAACAAGTTATATACAGACAAAATTAAAATAGACGGATAAAAAAAGTAAAGATGAAAAACAGCCTGTGACGCTTCTTACTGAAGTGATACAGGCCGTCTGAAAGTTATAATAAATTATATATGTCTTTTTGACTATCTTTTTATATCTTCTCAAATGTCCATAAAGCCTTATTTTATCGGCTCTACGGGCATTTTGCTTTTGTGGTAAACCTCACATATCTAGGTCTATCTTC
>CAJKOJ010000054.1 GCA_905201505.1 uncultured Eubacteriales bacterium
TTGCTTGCATATTGTCCGCATATATTATATAATTTTTATTAATTTAATTATTGACATAAGAAGGAATAAAAATGAAAAAAGTATTTATAATTTTTGTATTTATAATAATAATGAATACAGCAGTATATGCAGATGAAGCAGGATATATGCCATATAGTGAACCTGAAATAAGCTACAATATAGAGCCTGCAAATGTAAAAGTTAAATTTATAAATGGGGAAAGCAGTGTTTCTGTTTTCTGCAATGGCAGGCTTTGTGTGCCTCTTGTTGAGGGAGTAAAGGCAATGGGAGGAGAACTTAGCAGTACTGTAAACGGATACAAAATATCTGCTGAGGGGAAAAGCGTTTCACTAAAATCAGCGATACTAAGTAATAGACCCGTTATATTTACCTATAATGATTTGGAG
The DNA here is from genome assembly GCA_905201505.1 of uncultured Eubacteriales bacterium. Lineage (GTDB taxonomy): Bacteria > Bacillota > Clostridia > Lachnospirales > CAG-274 > Gallispira. Next base: position 408 of record CAJKOJ010000054.1, read on the forward strand.
TATATTTCAATTTATGAACTTATTACACCTTTTGAGTATGAAGCTGTTGTAAATTTAGATAATAATAGTGTTGATATACTAAAAGAGGTATGTGACAATGATAGTGAGACAGATTTAAAAGTTTATAATAATAACTGCAAGGAAGCATATATAAGGCTTGAGGATATTGTTGCTGACGGTTTAAAGCCCGGAGGAAATGGTAATTACAGTGTTGATATGCTTGAAAAGCTGAAATATACATCAAAGTATTTATATGATAGAAATCAGGAATATTATATAGCCTGGATTCCTGTTTATGCTTATCCGAAGGGAAATTATTGGAATGATGTGTCAAAGGACTTTAATTTGTATAATTCATACTTTTTATATGTTTTGGACTATATGACAGATCATAACGGGCACATAGGACTGCATGGGTATACTCACCAGTACGGAGATGAAGAAAGTGCAATTGGATATGAATGGGGAAAAAGCACGCCTTATGATGTAATAGAGCAGCAGAGACGAATGGTTGCTGCAAAGGAAACTTGTCATAGGCTAGGATTTAATGATGAATTTTTTGAATTTCCTCATTATGGTGCTACAGATGAACAGATGATTATGGCTGAGCATTATTTTGACGCTATATATCAGTCTTATCCAAATGAAAAGCTTTACAACTATTTTACTTATACAAACAGATCGGGACATAATGTGTACTATATTCCCACACCGGCAGATTATGTGCACTATATAAGGGATATTTCTATTTTTGACAGGATAAAGAATTCTGTTATAATGGGTTATACATTAAGTCTTTTTTTTCACCCGGTCATAGATGAAAAACAATTTATTGTTGAGACATCTGATAATGAAAGAATATGGAAGTACTCAGAAGAGGGTTCTTTGCCGGAAATTATAAGTTATGTATCGGAGTTAGGCTACAGGTTTTCAGATTTCAGATAAAACAGGAGATAAAAATATGGGAAATGTAATTATTATAGGAGGAGGTCCTGCAGGTGTATCAGCAGGGCTGTATACATTAAGAGGAAATATAGAAACTAAAATATTTACTCAGGGCGGAAGTGCACTTATAAAAGCGGAGAAGATTGAAAATTACTATGGTTTTCCCGAAGGTATAAGCGGAAAAGAACTATATGAAAGAGGTATAGATTCTGTAAAAAGATTAGGTGCAGAAGTTATTGAAGAAGAGGTAACGGGAGTAAGTTATAATGGCAGATTTGTTGTAAGCACAAGTAACGGAGAATATACATCAGATGCTTTGGTTATTGCAAACGGTGCCAGCAGAAACAGACCTAAAATAAAGAATATAAAGGAATTTGAGGGAAGAGGAGTAAGCTATTGTGCTGTCTGCGACGCATTTTTTTACAGAGGCAAAAAGACTGTTGTAATAGGAAGCGGTGAGTATGCTGTACATGAGGCAGAAACCCTTGAACAGGTGGCAGAAAGTGTTGTAATTCTCACTGACGGAGAAAAAGCACCTGATTATAAAAATTGCTGTACAGGAAAAATAAAAGCAGTAGAGGGAAATGAAAAGGTTGAAAAAATTGTATTTGAGGACGGAGAGGAAATGTCAGTTGACGGCATCTTTGTTGCACTTGGAGTTGCAGGAGGCGTTGACCTTGCAAGAAAGCTTGGGGCTGTTGTAAACGGCAATTATATAGCTGTTGATGAAAATATGGCTACAAATGTACCTAAATTATATGCTGTAGGCGACTGTACAGGCGGGCTTTTGCAGGTTGCTAAGGCTGTAAGCGACGGGGCAAAGGCAGGAATAGATATAATTAAAAAAATCAGAGAATGATAATAAGCAATATAAATGTTTAGGAAATATATACAAAAAACTTAATAAAACCTTGTGAAAATCGACAGAAATAAACGTTATGGGCGGAAATGTCCTTGAATGGCTTGTGTTTCTGTCGATTTTGATTTATAATAATATGGTATAAGCCGATAATTCGGTAATTTTAAAGGAGGAAAATAAAATGAACAATGGTTTAAAAAGATTCTTGAGTATTGTTCTTTCTACTGTTATGGTATTTTCAAGTATGACCTTTGCAGGGCTTACAACTGTTTCAGCTGCAGATTCAGCTGTTACAATTTATGCTTGTGAGGGTACACAGGAAGCTGCATACGTAGAATGGGCTGCTGTTCCAGGTACAGATCATTATTATGTATCTTATTCAAAGGACGGTTCAAATTATACTCAGATTGATGATGAACTCATCAGAAAGTATCCTGACAGATGGAGAGCTGATTTAATTGGTTTGTCTGCCGGTGAATACACAGTAAAGGTAACATGCAAGGATAACGGAGGAAGCGTAATTGCTGAGACAACAAGTAATTGTACAGTTGTTGCTCATGACAGAACAGGCTTTACATTTTCTCCTAAGTCTTTAAGATATGATAACGGCGGCTGCGGTGCATACAATGCTGACGGTACATTGAAAAGCGGTGCAACTGTTCTCTACATAACTGAAAAGAATTTTGATACAGTTACACTTGATCTTGTAAATAAGGATGGTAAGCCTTATACAGCAACAGGTCTTGCTGATATTACAATGACAATGGGTAATGCTGCTGCAAAGGGACATAATAATCCGCCTCTTGCAGTGAGATTTTTAGGTACTATTGGCGACAGCCACAGTAATCTTGCATCACCTAATATTCTTGAAACAAAGTCAAATGGTAACTACTCTGTAAACATTACTTTTGAGGGTGTTGGTGAGGATACAATCTTTAATGGTCTTGGTTTAAGACTTAATGGTGTGGCTAATTGTGAAATCAGAAATATTGCTTTCTGGAATTGGCATGATGACGCAATTCAGTTACAGGGTAATGAAAACTCTAATCACTGGATTCACAACAACGACCTCTTCTATGGTGAAAACCACGGCGGTGACCAGAAGAAGGGTGACGGTGCTACTGATATTAAGGATGATTCAAGATATGTTACATATTCATACAACCATTATTGGGATTCAGGAAAGACTTCCCTTTGCGGTATGAAGAGTGAATCAGGTGATAATTATATTACTTATCATCACAACTGGTTTGACCACTCTGATTCAAGACATCCTAGAATCAGAACTATGTTTGTTCATGTTTACAACAACTATTATGATGGCAACTCTAAATATGGTGTTGGTGCAGCAAACAGTTCTTCTGCTTTTGTAGAAGGTAATTACTTCAGAAACTGTAAGCATCCTATGCTTTCATCTTTACAGGGTTCTGACATAATGGAGAATGCAAAGACAGGTGTTCCTGATTTCTCTGCAAAGGGTACATTCTCAGGTGAGCCGGGCGGTATTATAAAGGCTTATAATAACTATATTGAAGGTTCTGATGCGGACAAGTTTAACGGCGGTTTCGAACCTGTTTACTATGACGCAACAAAGACTGAGACTAATGGTAAAGCTACACAGTTTGACGCATATCTTGCTTCTTCAAGAGATGAGGCTGTTCCGTCAACTGTTAAAGCTCTTTCAGGCGGAAAGACATTTAACAATGCAAATGTTGATGATTATATTTTAAGTATTCCTGTTGAAGAGCCTGAAGTTGCAAGAGACAAGGCTACAAAGTATGCAGGAAGAGTAGGAAATGATTTCTTATTTGCATTTAACAATGCTGTTGATGATAAAGATTATGAAATTAATGCAGAATTAGCAGCAGCTGTTGCAGCTTATGTAAGTGATACAAGTGATGATTATATTTCTATCGGCGGAGCAAGCGACGGAAGCGGTCCTGTATCAACATCAACTACTACAACAGAGGCAACAACAGAGGCTGTAACTGAAATGCCTACAGAGGTAACAACAAGTGAAGTTACAGAAACTACTACATATTCTGTACCGGTTGAAATAGGCGAGGCACAGACAGGCTTTGCTTCAGACGACGCATCTGATACAGGTTCAGGAATATCTGTAACTTATGATGAAGATACAGACAGATGGATGTTGAAAGATACATCTTCAACAGCTGCTGCTGAGCTTACAATTCCTTTTGCTGAGCAGACAAGCGGTAAAGTTATTATATCAGGTACAGCAGAGCCAAGTATAACTGCAAGTAAATGGGCATTTGTTCAGATAAGAGGTACAAAGGCCGACGGTACAAATGCAGAAATTATAGGATTTGGCGGCGGTTCTAGTAAGACTGACCTTGCTGTAAGAGTTAATGGTGCGGCAACATATACAAAGGTTGGTTCATTAGCTGCTAAGAATTATGATTATACAATTATTATAGATTTAGACAATAAGACTGCAGAAGTAACTATTGATGGAATAACAAATACATTTAATGTAGATGTTGCATCAATAAGTTCAGTATATTCAACAACTTCTAAGTCACAGTCAAGAAATGTTACAGTTTCAGTTCCTTATGTAGGTGTATTGGGAGATAATCCTAATCCGGATACAACAGTAACTGAAGTTACAACAGAGGCTACAACAGCTGAGAGTACAACAGAAGCTGCTACAGTTACAGAAGCTACTACAGCTGCAAGTACAACAGAGGTTACAACAGTAACTGAAAACACAACAGAAGCTACTACTGAAGATGTAAATCCTGATCCAGTTAAGGTATACGGTGATGTAAATTCTGACGGTAAGGTTGACATAAGCGATGTTTCTATGTTATTAGAGCTTGTTCTTAATGATAAGGCAGAAGTTAAGGCCGGTATAACTGATGTAAATAATGACAATAAGGTAGACACAGCTGATGTTGCTACAATACTTCAGAAGGTTTTAGACAACAGCTGGAAGATGCCTTGTGAGCCTGATGAAGAGGTAACAACAGAAACAACAACTGTTAATACAACAACAGAAGCTACAACAGAAGCAACAACTGTTAATAAAACAACAGAAGCAACAACCGAATCCAATACACCTGTTGACAGAATGGCGGGAGATATTGTAGCAGATGGTGTAAAACTTGCTTCAGGAACTTATTTTGACGGTCAGCTCACAATTACTGACAATAATGACGCTGCATGGGCTAACAAGCCTCAGGTGCCTCCTGTGACTATTGGTAACAGAACTTACACTACCTTTGTACAGGGTGATGGAAATCCAAAGAGTGCAGATGGCAAAAAGTCATATAATGCACAGGGTAAGCTTGTTATTCCTGAACAGGGTGCATATATTAAAGTAGTTCCAACATCTGACGCTACTCTTATGATTGATTATAAGGTTGCATCAGGAAAGCAGTTTGCTATTATGAGTGTTGATAATGCGGGCAACAAGACTGAAATTATATTTAAAAGTCCGTCTGCTGATGAGTACTATTCAGAACAGTATCCACTTAAAGCAGGTATTACATATTATGTAACAAGTGCAGGTACTAAGACTTGTTTTTACGGAATTGCTCTTGTAAGCAGTTCAACACCTGTAGTTACAACAGAAGCTACAACAGAAGCAATTACAGAAATAACAACAGAGACAATAACAGATGCAACTTCTGAGACTACAACTTCAGAGCCTGCTGAAATAATTTCAGCAGGTGTGCCAATGGCCAAGGATAAAATAACTCTTTTTGGTGATGAAGCTTTTAAAGCTGAAATATTAAAGGGAAGCAGCGATGAAATTGCTGTAGATGCTCTCTATGTATCACCAAGCGGTGATGACAGTAATGCAGGTACAGCTGATGCACCACTTAAAACAGTGCAAAAGGCTCTTGACTTAGTTAAAGCAGGTCAGACAATATATTTAAGAGGAGGTACATATACTGCTCTTAATACATTTAAATCTTCAGGTACAGAAGGTAATTATATAACTTTAAGAAATTATCCAGGTGAAAAGCCATACCTTACAATGACTGCGGGTAATGACGGTGCTATACTTCGTCTTGACGGCAATGATTATATTAAGATTGAAGGCTTGGAAATCGGAGGTTTCTCTTCAGCTATTGCTCAGGGTATTCTTTTGGACGGAAATGAAAATCACATTATAATAAGGAATAATGATATTCATAATCTCCTTACAACTAAGCCGGGAGAAAATGAAAATGGCGAAGCTAATGCAATTCTTTGTTATGCTGAAGGAAAAACAGAAGAGGATTCAATTAACAATATTTGTATTGAAAACAACCTTGTACATAATAATACTACAGGCTGGTGTGAATCTGTTTCAGTAACAGGTAATGCTAAGTATGTGAATATTATAAACAATACAGTTTATGATAATACAAATATCGGTATTGACTTTTACGGCAATGCAGGATACTGTTCTGTTCCTGCTTTAGACCAGCCTCGTTATTCTGTGGCAGCAGGTAATGTTATATATGGTTCAATATGCAGTTATGCTGAGTGTGCAGGTCTTTATGTAGACGGAGCAAGAGATATTGTTCTTGAAAATAATATTACACATGATAATATGTATGGTATCGAGATTGGTTCAGAGGAATTACAGGCTGATTATCCTGTAAAGAATATTATTGCAAGAAATAATCTTGTTTATAATAATTCTGCAGGCGGTATCAGAATTGGCGGATATGACAAAACTAAGACAGGTTATGTAACAGACACTAAGATTTATAATAATACTATTGCAAATAACGGTGAAGGCGAAGGCGGCTGGAACGGTGAACTTTGTTTTGTAAAATGTGATGGTGTAGATGTAAGAAACAATATTGTGTATAAGGATAACAAAGACTATCCTATGATTGGCGGCGACTTGGCAAAGGAATATGTTAAGAATGTTACTTTCAGCAATAATGTTTATTATAATCCTTTAGGTGCTGATGAAATTTACTTTGAATTTGCTAAGGGAAGTGCAGATGGTATAGATGCTTTTAATGCACAGACTGGAGGCAATGATACATTTGGTAAGCCTGACTTAAATGAAGATTATAGTTTAAAAGCTAATTCGTATGGAATTGACGCAGGTGCTGATGTTTCAAAGGATATGGGAAATCTTACAGATCTTGCAAATAACAGCAGAATAGTTAATACAATAGATCTTGGTGCATTTGAATATCAGGGATAATTTTCCCTTTGATGCTCAAGTAACAGATGATATTGCTATAGTAAGTATGATAAATCTGTTCTGTCTGCTGACTGAAAAGTTTGCAGTACAGGGGTTATATTGTAGATTAATTTAATTTTAATATGGCAGCAACAGCAAATAACAGTAATATTTATATTAATAGGTTCTTTGTTAATGGCTGCTGTATATTTAAAAAAGGGAGAGATTACTTTGGTAATCTCTCCCTTTTTAGTTTTTGTTTATAGGGTTTATAAAAATGATTTTTATATGATATTATTAATAAAGATATAATGCGGTATAAGATTAAAAACTTATGCCGCATTTTTATACTGATTAATATTTTTTTATAAATTTTGTTTTTATGAAGTAAGGAAGGTCAATAAGTAAAAGTTTTATGTTAAGAATTTAGTCTCTTTGTTTATTCTCTGCTTATGGTGTTCAGCTGTTTATATTGTACTAGATTGTATTTACTATATAACTTATAATCTCCCGATTTTCATAATACTTAATATATCGGTACTTTGTAATAATTTCATGCAGATATGATTTTAAATTTATAAAGCTATATTTTAATCCTTTAATTATAAAGTATTTATACTTAAAAGATTAATGGAATCTGATTTAGTATTACAATTTTTAAAAATTTATAACAGCTTTTGATTTATAGATGACAGGTATAAATGATATATATTATCTTATGTGAGTGAGCATCAATCGGAAAAGTTTTTGGAAAATTTTAATATAAAAATAATTATACTTTTACATAAAATTTGCACAAAATTAAAGTTACTATGATAGAAAGAAATTATATGAAGTGTTAATATTTGAAAGAAAGGGAAGTGTAATAAAATAATCTGTTTTTATATGAGATTGTTTTATACTTAAGATGTAAAGGAGAGTAAATATGTTAAAATTGGAACACATTAAGAAAAGTTATGACGGAGCAGATATTTTAAAGGATATTAATCTGACTATTGACACAGGTGAAATAGTTTCTGTATTAGGACCGTCAGGCAGCGGAAAAACTACATTGTTGAACATAATTTTAGGTATTACAGAAGCGGACAGCGGAATTATTGAGTTTGATGGAAAAGACATTACAAATTTACCTATGGAAAAAAGGCAGTTTAATCTTGTGTTTCAAGATTATGCACTTTTCCCTAATCTTAATGCTTACAAGAATATTACATACGGACTTAGAAATAAGCCGGATATTTCAACAGAAAAGGAAGTCAATGAACTTATAAGGCTTTTGGGATTAAAGGAGCATCTTAATAAAAAAACAGACCAGCTTTCAGGAGGACAGAAGCAGAGAGTTGCCCTTGCAAGAACTATGGTAATGAAGCCTAAAGTACTGCTCTTGGATGAACCTTTAAGTGCTCTTGATGGTGTAATAAAGGAATCAATTAAAGAGAGGATTAAAACCATTGCTAAGGAATATAACCTTACAACAATAATTGTAACTCACGACCCTGAGGAAGCTCTTACTCTTTCTGACAAAGTGCTGATAATAAATGAAGGTGAAATTTCTCAGTATGACAGACCTGAACTAATAATAAACAAGCCAAGCAATATGTTTGTAAAAAATTTCATATTAAGTCAGCTTGAGATAAAAAGAAATAATATTATGACACTTTTTAACAGAAGCTGTGCTGTTCAGTAGGCGGTGCATATATGAAAACTAAAAATACGGAACTTAAAGTTATATTTGTGTTTATAGTATTGTTTTTTGCCATATTCCTGTTATTCCCTGCTGTAAAGCTTGCACTAATGTCTTTTTGGCATAACAGCAGCTTTGGTGTTGCAAACTATATAACGGTTATTACAGGTAAAAACTTTATACAGACACTGTTAAACAGTATCAACATATCACTGGTAAGTGCAGTCTTGTCTACATTTATTGCTTTCATACTGGCATATACAATAAATTATACTAATTCAAACAAGTATATTAAAAAGGTTATAGGGACAATTGCTGTTTTGCCTATGTTCCTGCCCACTATAACTTATGGGTTTGCTATAATTTATTCCTTTGGAAAACAAGGGCTTGTTACAAAGATTTTGGGCAGACAGCTTTTTGATATATATGGTTACAAAGGGCTTTTAATTGGTTATCTGATATATACAATACCTATATCCTTTATGCTTATTAACAATACAATGCTGTATCTTGATAAAAAGTTTATGATAGTTTCTAGGGTAATGGGTGATAACAAGTTTAACACATTATGGATGACAATTTTAAGACCTTTAATGGGTACTTTTGTTTGTTCAGTTATACAGTGTTTCTTTTTATGCTTTACAGACTTTGGTATTCCTGCATCAGTAGGCGGAAAATTTGATGTGATTGCTTCTGTATTGTATGAAACAATGCTGGGGGCAATACCTGATTTTAATAATGGTGCTGTTGTGGCAATAATTATGCTTCTGCCTTCTGTAGTAAGTATTACGGGTCTTAACATAATAGAAAAGTATAATATAAGGTATAGTAAAATATCTCAGGTCGAACTTACAAAGTCGAAAACAAGAGACTTTGTGTGCAGTATTGTGTCAATATTGACTGTATCTGCAATAATTGTGATATTTGGTGTTATAGCTTTTATACCATTTGTAAGGGGTTGGCCCTATGACATTACATTTACATTTGATAATGTTAAAAACGTGTTTTCTGACAGTAATCTTATAAGCGTATTTGAAAATTCTGTAATCGCTGCACTTTTTACAGCTGTGTTTGGAACTGTAACAGCTTATGGTGCGGCACTTATAACAGCAAGGAGCAGTTTGAATGAGAAAGTGAAAAAAGTAATTGAGGGTACTGCTGCCGCAACAAATACAATACCGGGTATGGTGCTTGGTATTGCATTTTTGCTTGCATTTAAGGGGAGCATTTTACATAATACCTTTGCAGTAATTATTATATGTAACATAGTACATTTTTTCTCTACACCTTATTTAATGATGAAGAACTCTTTGTCAAAGATGAACAGGTCATGGGAAATGACAGCAAGGCTTATGGGCGATAATTGGATGAAAACAATTATAAGAATTGTAACGCCAAATGCTTTAACAACGCTGTTTGAGGTTTTGGGGTATTATTTTGTAAATGCAATGGTAACTGTAAGTGCCGTCATATTTATAACAAGTTCAAGAACTATGGTTATTACAGCTAAAATAAAGGAGTTACAGCATTTTGCAAAGTTTAATGAGATATTTGTATTGTCATTATTAATACTTGTAACTAATCTGGCGGCAAAGTTTATATTTAACTATTTAGCAAACAGGAGGAAAAAGTCAAATGAAAATTAAATTAACAGCTTTATTATTGTCTATGGTTATGGGTGTAACTTTACTTTCAGGCTGTGGAGATACACCTGCAAGTGAAAAGATTGTAATTTATTCAAATGCAGATGATGAAGCCGCAGAGGCTATGAAAAAGGCTCTTGACAGCAATGGATATGAGGGTAAGTACATATTTACAACATTTGGTACATCAGAGCTTGGAGGAAAGCTGCTTGCAGAGGGAAAAGACATTGAGGCTGATCTTGTAACAATGAGTACATTTTATATTGAATCGGCTCAGGAAACTAATAATATGTTTACTGACCTTTCTTTTAATAAAAATACTATTGATGAATTTCCTGAATATTGTTCTCCTATTACTGCTCAGGAAGGTGCAATAATTGTAAATACCGAGGTTATGAAGTCTGAAAACCTGCCCATGCCGGTATCTGTCAGGGATTTAGCCAATGAGGTATACAAAGATAATATTTCTGTAACAGATATTAACAGTTCATCTACAGCATGGCTTCTTATACAGGCAATTTTAAATGAGTATGATGAGGATGAGGCAAAAGAAATTCTATCAGGCATATATAAAAATGCAGGCGTGCATATTGAAGATTCAGGCTCAGGTCCAATTAAAAAGGTAAGAGCAGGAGAGGTTGCTGTTGGCTTTGGTTTAAGACATCAGGCTGTTGCTGATAAGGCTGAAGGGCTTCCTATTGATTATATTGATCCTTTAGAGGGAAATTTTTCTCTTACTGAATCTGTTGCTGTGGTTAAAAAAGAAAATATAAATCCATTGACTATGGAAATGGCTGAATGTATAATAAAAAACGGAAGGACTGATTTAATAAAGACATATCCTATTCCTTTATATAAAGATGAAACTGCTGACAAGGCAAATTCATCAGGAAATCCAAAGATATTCAAGGATCCTTTGAATGTTGAACTGCTTAAAAAGCATCAGGAGTTTTCAAATGCTTGTAAATAATTATATAAAAGAAAAGAGGTTTACTAATGAAAAATTATAAATTACTTACACCGGGACCATTAACAACTACAGATACTGTAAAAAGGGAAATGCTTTTTGATCATTGTACATGGGATGATGATTATAAAAGCATAACACAGAATATAAGAAAAAAACTGCTTGGGCTTGCTCATGTAAGCGAAGATAAATATACTGCTGTACTTATGCAGGGAAGCGGTACATTTGGTGTAGAGTCTGTGTTTTCATCAATAATTAGTGACAATGATAAGCTGCTTATTGCTGCAAACGGTGCTTACGGTGAACGAATGTGTCAAATTGCAGAAAGACTTAATATAAATTATGTTGTTTATAATGAGGAATATGACAAGGTGCCTTCTGCTGAAAAGATTAAGGAAATACTTGATAATGACAGCTCAATTACTTATGTGGCAATGGTGCACAGTGAAACAACATCAGGAATTTTAAACGATATTGAAGCCGTGGGGAAAGTTGTAAAGTCTATGGGAAGAAACTTTATTGTAGACGCAATGTCAAGCTTTGGCGGTGTGGACATTGATGTTGAGGGTATAGGAATTGACTTTATAATAAGCAGTGCAAATAAGTGTATTCAGGGCGTTCCCGGATTTTCATTTATAATATGCAATAAGGAAAAGCTTGTTGCATCAAAAGGAAGAGCAAGAAGTCTTTCCCTTGATTTATATGACCAGTGGGAAACTATGAATAAAGACGGAAAGTGGAGATTTACATCACCTACTCATACTGTGCTTGCTTTTAATAAAGCTATAGAGGAAATGGAAAATGAAGGCGGAATTCCTGCAAGGAGCAGGAGATACAGAGAAAATAATGAACTTCTCATAAAGAAAATGAGTGAAATGGGATTTGATACATATATTCACAATAACCAGGGACCTATCATAACCACATTCCTTTATCCTGAAAATGCAAACTATACATTCAGTGAAATGTATAGTTATATTAAGGAGAGAGGTTATGCTATATATCCCGGTAAAGTGACAAGTGCAGAAACTTTCAGAATTGGTAATATAGGAGAAATATATAAAGAAGATATTGAAAAACTGTGTAATATAATTAAAGAATTTTTAATTTTAAAGGAGGGTGAATAATGAGAACAGAAGCTATAATTTTTGACTGGGCAGGAACTACTGTTGACTATGGCTGTTTTGCACCTGTGGATTC
>CAJKOJ010000055.1 GCA_905201505.1 uncultured Eubacteriales bacterium
TTTATTATACAATTTTTTAATAAGTATCTTCAAAATTATTATATCCGTCAGTTATTTCATCATGGAACTCCTCTTCATAAGTATTTTCATTATCGCTATACTCTCTGCCTTCCTCAATTTTCCTTTTTTCCTCTGTTTCAGACATATATTCACCATAATTCTTAATACTGTACCCATCAGATATTACTTTAAATCTTTCATAATCTTCACTTGAAACCTTTAAAATAAATTCAATTTCAGGGTCTGAATAATAATTATATATCTGTCTGTTCTTAATATCGTTTAACACCTGTTTAAATTCCACTAAGGAGTTCCTTCCATCACTGTAACCGTATCCGCCTATCTCCATATAATTTACAGGATATTTTGAATAGTTTTCTGTATATTGATTATAAAGATAATAATTATCATAAATATTAAAACCATTTATTTCAAAAGATGATATATCGTTAGAATAACTTACAGCAAATATTGCTTTGTTTTTCTCCAAGCTGTCATCAATTTCAATTTTAAAATCTCCTCTTTCGTGATAAAAAATTTTACTTAAATTATTCGGCAAAATCACCTCTTGTTCATTTAAATTCCTTTCTTCACTCTGTGTATACTTTTCACCCATATAAGAGAAACTCTTTATCTCGCAAACAGCAACTGCACTTCCTACTCCCATAAGTACCAGACCTGAAACAATACAGGCACAAGCTATTGTATAAAATCTTTTCATTTTTCCACCGCCCCTTTGTTAAAAAATATAAGCTTTATTATAAGAACTATAATAGCACATCCAACCATATTAAATCCAAGACATCCTAAAGTAATGCCCCAGAAAGGGTAGCCTGCAAATGACATAACAAACAATCCGCCAAAACTTATTATTGTAAAGAACAAAGTAAACACACAAGGTATAAGACACATAATTACAAACACTTTTAATGCAAATAACAATATGCTTTTAATAATGTTCCCAAAGCTGAAATCTGAGTTTACTTTTATCACAGGTAATTTTCTTGCAATTGGCTTTACATCAGTTTTGTTTTCTGTATTTTCAAATTCAACTTCTTTTACTCCTTCTTTTATAACCTTTTCACTACTGCTGTTTTCATTGCTTACTTTTCCTGATTTAATGTTATAGTCTAAAAATCTTACAAATATATATATCATAGTAGGTACTGCAACAATTGTATACATTAGTCTTACAATCCATTTAAGAGTTTGCCAGCCCCCGATAATATTAACAAAGAAATAGCAAATTTCACGTCCGATTACAAAACAAATTGAAAGAACAAAGAAAAGACATACAGTTTTTATAAACAAGCCAAATATTGAAGAAAGTTTCTGTCCCAGCAGATAATCACTTATACTTCTTAACCCCATTTTAAACTTTTCATAAAGTCCTTCCACAACAGCATTTATCTCACTTTCAGGTGCCTTATTATAATCAGGATCAACATTATATGCAGACAATATTTCCCTTACCATATCATCTATATTACCCAACGTTTCAACAGCTTCCTTTTCTGATAATCCCTCTGCAAGCTTATTATCTATATGCTGTATATATTCATTTACAATATCATCTCTTTCAGCCTTATTAAGTACAGAAAGCCTGCTTTCCAAATAATTTACAAATTCTTTTTTATTCATTTATGTCACTCTCCTTTATAAATTCGTCAACTTTTTCAAAGAATTCCAGCCATTCGCTCTTAAGGTTATTAGTATATATTTTACCTCCTTCAGTCAGATGGTAATATTTTCTCGGCGGTCCTTCTGTTGATTCCTTTAAATATGTTTCAAAATAATGCTCGTTTGTCAGTCTTTTAAGTAAAGGGTAAATTGTCCCCTCATTGACTTCAACAACCTTTGACACTTCTGCTACAAGCTCATAACCATACATATCTTTTTTTACAACAGAGAGTAGAACTATAAGCTCCAATACGCCCTTTTTGAATTGTACATTCATACAATCCCTCCCTTCACTATTATTTTACACCAACTACTATGTATTGTCAAGTACTAAAAATAAATCAGTACTCATTTTTTTATATTTTATTCATTATAAAATTAAAAGAAATATTCTTGACAATTTAACCTTTTAAGTATAAAATACATATATTAAAAGCAGAACTTTTAATATGAAAAAAAATTAGTTTTTAAATAAGTTTTTTAATAATTTAAAGGCAATGACGAAAAGAGTAATTTTTGTAAACCTTTCAGAGAGGAACACAATTGCTGCAAGTGTTCTAAGGCAAGCATTAATGAAGTGCATTTCTGAGTTGAACAGGTGAACTTTTTATTAGCCTGCTCCGTTTTGGCTGCGTTAAAGCCCCAGAGTGCTGCTTAATATATTAAGCAGAATTAGAGTGGAACCACGAACCATCGTCTCTATGAGCGTATGGTTCTATTTTTTTGTAATTGGAGTGAGTGTATGAAAACATTTATAATTATGCTTATAATTTTCACACTTCTTATCCTGATATTTTTTGGTGTCAGGTCAGAAGTTGAAACTGTTAAGCGAAAAGACCCTGCAATTAAAAGCAGTATTGAAGTAATTTTATACTCAAGCTTTTGGGCTATGATAGCACATAAAATTTCCCACAGATTTTATAAAATGCACTTATATTTCATTGCAAGACTTATTTCACAGATTTCAAGATGGCTTACAGGTATTGAAATACACCCGGGAGCTTCAATAGGCAATGGAGTATTTATTGACCATGGTATGGGTGTTGTAATTGGTGAAACCTGTGAAATTGGAGATAATGTACTTATTTATCAAAATGTTACATTGGGCGGTACAGGAAAAGACGTAGGCAAACGTCACCCCACCCTTGAAAGCAATGTTATGGTAGGAGCAGGAGCAAAGGTATTAGGACCTATTACAATTGGACATGATAGTAAAATAGGTGCAGGTTCTGTTGTGCTTCATGACATACCTCCCTATTCAACAGTTGTAGGTATACCTGGCAGAACAGTAAACAGAAATGACTGCACAAGTCCCTCTGATACACTTGACCAGATTAAATTGCCTGACCCTGTTGAAATGGAAATATGCAAACTTAGAGTTCAGCTTAATAAAATGGAAAAAGAAATTGAAAATTTAAGGAAGGAGAAATCTGATGAAAGTTTATAACACACTTACAAAACAGAAGGAAGAATTTGTACCTTTGGAGCCTGGAAAAGTAAAAATGTATGTATGCGGTCCTACTGTATATGATTATATACACATAGGTAATGCTAGACCTTATGTAATATTTGATACTATCAGAAGATATATGGAATATAAAGGCTATGAGGTAAATTATGTACAAAACTTTACCGATGTAGATGACAAAATTATAAAAAAGGCTATTGCTGAAGGTGTTGATTCAAAAGTAATATCAGAAAGATATATTGAAGAGGCAAAAAAAGATGCAGAGGGACTTAATGTAGAACCTGCTACTAAAAATCCAAAAGTTACAGAGGAAATGGACGGCATTATTGAAATGATTAAGACCCTTATTGACAGAGGCCATGCTTATGAAGTAAACGGCAGCGTATTTTATGATACAAAGTCATTTGCAGATTACGGCAAACTTTCAGGCAAAAACATTGATGACCTTGAAGCAGGTGCAAGAATAGCAGTTGATGAAACAAAGAAAAGCCCTATGGACTTTGTTTTATGGAAACCTAAAAAAGACGGGGAACCTTATTGGGAATCACCCTGGGGACAGGGCAGACCGGGCTGGCATATTGAATGTTCAGTAATGGCAAAGAAATATTTAGGTGATACTATCGATATTCATGCTGGAGGCGAAGACCTTGTTTTCCCTCATCATGAAAATGAAATTGCACAGTCAGAGGCAGCAAACGGAAAACCTTTTGCTAAATATTGGCTGCACAACGGCTTTATTAATGTAGATAATAAAAAGATGAGCAAATCTCTCGGCAATTTTTTCACACTCAGAGAAATTGTTGAACACATTCCTTATGATGTTGTAAGGTTTTTCATTTTAAGCGGACATTATAGAAGCCCTATTAATTTTTCAAGAGAACTTATGGAGTCAGCAGGTGCAGGACTTGACAGAATAAAAAATGCTTATAAATCCCTTTTATTTATGGAAAGCAAGGCTGAAGGTACAATGTCAGAAGCTGAAAAAGATCTTAATAAAGAAGCCGATAAATTCAGAACACAGTTTGAAGCCGCAATGGACGACGACTTTAACACAGCTGACGCCGTTACTTCCATATTTGAAATTGCGAAATTTGCAAATGTTAATGTAAATGAAAATTCCTCAAAAGAATTTATTACAGCAATAAGAGAAAAAATGCTTATGCTTTGTAATATTCTTGGTATCAAACCTTATGATGAAATAAAAGGGGAACAAATTTCAGCAGAAGAAGTTGAGGCTCTTATTGCAGAAAGAACAGCAGCAAAAAAAGCAAAAGATTTTGCAAGAGCAGATGCCATAAGAGAAGAATTGAGCAGCAAAGGTGTGGTTATTGAAGACACAAGAGCAGGCGTACGCTGGTCTTATAAATAGGTGAAATATGGAGCTTTTTAAAAATATAAATGCTGACCCCAGAACACTTAATTCTCTTGCTCTTGCCTTTATTGGCGATACAATATTTGACCTTCTTACAAGAGGTATGATACTTGCAGAAGGCAATGCTCCCGTTAATACAATGCACAAAAAGGCAAAGACTATTGTAAATGCCACATCACAGTCAAAAATGTATGCAGCAATTGAAGATATGCTCACAGAGGAAGAATTAGGAGTACTTAAAAGAGGAAGAAATGCCAAAAGCCATACTTCTGCCAAAAATCAATCTATTATAGATTACCGCAGAGCAACAGGTATTGAAGCACTTTTTGGTTATCTCTATCTCAAAGGAGAATTTGAAAGAATAGAACAATTGTATAAAACAGGTTTAAAAGAAACACGCTAACTATATCCGTATTAAAGGAGACAATATGAAAAAACAAGATAACAGAAGAAATAAAATGAAAAAAGAAAGACGCCCTGAAAAAAAGGAATTCAAG
The DNA here is from genome assembly GCA_905201505.1 of uncultured Eubacteriales bacterium. Classification (GTDB taxonomy): domain Bacteria; phylum Bacillota; class Clostridia; order Lachnospirales; family CAG-274; genus Gallispira. The sequence goes on from CAJKOJ010000055.1 coordinate 5,018, forward strand.
TCAAGGGACAGCAGAGCCAACAAATATGAGGATAACTCAGCCTTTGAAGAAGGTTTGCAGCTTGAAGGCAGAAATCCTGTTATGGAGGCTCTTAATCACGACAAGCCTATTGATAAAATAATTGTAAAAAAAGGTGCAATTGAGGGTACACTAAAAGTAATCGTTGCTAAAGCCAGAGAAAAAGGCATTATTGTTCAGGAAGTGGATAAAGAAAAAATGTCACTTATTTCAAAGAGCAACAACAACCAAGGTGTAATTGCTCTTTGCCCTGCTCATGAATACTGTGAGTTAAGTGATATTATTGAAAATGCCAGATCTAAAGGCGAAGATCCATTTATTATTTTATGTGATGAAATTACAGACCCTCATAACTTAGGTGCAATTATAAGAACAGCTGATGCTGTAGGTGCTCATGGCGTAGTCATTCCAAAAAGAAGAGCTGTAGGATTAACAGCTGTTGTAAGCAAAACTTCAGCAGGTGCTATTGAATTTGTACCTGTTGCCAGAGTTACAAATATGGCAAGAGCTATTGATGAACTTAAGAAAGAAAACATTTGGGTAGCCTGTGCAGATATGTCAGGCAAGGAATATTTTAATTCAGATTTAAAAGGAGCTATTGCACTTGTTATAGGTAGTGAAGGCACCGGTGTAAGCGAACTTGTAAGAAAAAAATGCGATTTTACAATTGGTATACCTATGTATGGAAGTATTGATTCACTTAATGCAAGCGTATCAGCAGGTCTTATTATGTATGAAGTAGTAAGACAAAGAAAATTTAACAATTAATTTTTAATTTAATATAAAAAGAAAAAACTAAGGAGATGTATATAAATGGCAGATTGCAGTTCATGCCCGTCTAAAGGTAAATGCGGCAATGACAGCGGTAATTGCGGTATTGAAAATAATCCGCTTAATAAAGTAAAAAACATAATAGGAGTAATGAGCGGCAAAGGCGGTGTAGGTAAATCTACAGTATCCGCTATGCTTGCAAAAGAGCTTGCAAAGAAAGGCTACTCTGTAGGACTTTTAGATGCTGATATTACTGGTCCCAGTGCCTGCCGTCTTATGGGTCTTACAGGAAAACGAGCTTATGCACAGGACAATCTTATTATGCCTGTTGAAAATGAAGACGGCATAAAGGTATTAAGCCTCAACCTTATGCTTCCTGATGAAAATCAGCCTGTAGTATGGAGAGGTGCTATGTTATCAAATTGTGTAAAGCAGTTTTGGGTTGAAGCACTTTGGGGCGAATTAGACTATCTTATTGTGGATATGCCTCCCGGAACAGGCGATATTTCCCTTACAGTTATGCAAAGTATACCTTTAAGCGGTATTGTAATGGTAAGTATCCCGCAGGATATGGTTAATATGATAGTTTCAAAATCAATTAATATGACTAAGATGCTTAATGTGCCAATATTGGGACTTGTTGAAAATATGAGCTATATTATATGCCCTCACTGCGGTGAGAAAATTAAAATTTTCGGCGGTGAAAGCACAAATGAATTTTTAATTCAAAATGAAATTGCCCTATTAGGAGAACTGCCTACAGATGTTACAGTTTCAGGTATGGCAGACAACGGCTACAGCAATATTAAATCAGAAATCGCAGAAGAATTTATAAAAATCACAAATAATGTAATTGAAGCTTTAAATAGTTAATCATAAAAAGCCTCCATGTCTAATATACTATTGTATATTGATATGGAGGTTTTTATATTATGAATTATATAACAAAACATATTACTGCTGATAAAATTATAGGCAGTGAAAAAGCCCAGCTTATGCAAGAGGGAGAAATACTAGTAAGCGACAGCAAGCCCGATATAGACGTAGTTTTAAAATGTGAAGCATCAATTGTGCCCGAAGAAAGCAAAGTGGAGGATAATCGTTTAAGTTTTAGAGGCAGGCTTCTTGTCAACGTTCTGTACTGCGGTAAGGACAAGAGTGTACATAGTATTTCAACAGAAGCACCAATTAACGACTTTGTAAACATAGACGGAGCAGAAAGCGGAATGCTCTCAGATATTAGCTCAGCTATTTCAAATGTTGAATGCAAGAGAATAAATGACAGAAAAGTAGGCTATAAAATTATGTGTGAAATAAACGGAATAGTAACACAGCTTGCCGAAATAGACGCCATTACAGATATATATGACATACCGAGAGAACAACAGCATTTTAAACACATTAACACAACTAAAACTCTTTGTCAGTCAAGGGAAAATTTTACTGTAACAGATGACATTTCTCTTCCTGCTACAAAGCTGCCCATATCTGAAATACTAAGTGTAAATTGCAATGTAACAAATGCTGAATTCAAACCCTTAGATGATTCTGTAGAGGCAAGCGGAGATATATCTGTTGTTGTGCTCTACACAAGTACAGAGGGAGGCTTTCCTGAAGTTTATGAATTTGATATTCCGTTTAACTTTGCTCTGGAAGCAGAAAACACAGATACAGACAGCACTGCTGATGTTACTCTCTACATTAAAGACTGCTTTTACAACGTCTTGGAAAATGAAGACGGCGAACCTAAAATAATAAATATGGAAATAAACATAGGTGCTGATATTCATACATCTCAAAAGGAAGACAACGAAATATTAGATGATGCTTACGCCCCTGGCAATGAAATCAATTTTACATCAACAGAGCTTTGTTATTCAAACATAGTTTGCAGAAACAGAGGTCAGTGCCCTGTTAAAGAAGTTGTCACTCTTGACGAAAAATGCCCTGATATGCTTCAGATATTCAGAGCAACAGGTACAGCATACACAGATGATATAAGAATATTTGAAAACAAGGTTGTACTTGAAGGTGCTATAAATATAGACATTATGTATATCACAGGCAATGATGAAATGCCTATATACAGTTATTCTGATACAATCCCCTTCACCCAGACTATTGATGCAAGAGGTGCTGAAGAGGGTATGGAGGCGTCAGTCAATGCCAATATTGCTCACATAGGTTTTAATATGCTATCTGACAGAGAACTTGAAGTACGCTGTGCACTTAATACCGGCACTATTGTAAGAGACAGACACTGTGAAAATTTAATTACAGATATTGAAATTATACCTATTCCTCCCGAAGTACTTGACAAAATTCCAAGTATGATACTTTATGTTGTAAGAAAGGGAGACACCCTTTGGAAATTAGCTAAACGCTTTAATACAACTGTACAAAACATTGCTGCAATAAACAATATTGAAAATCCGGATTTAATTTATCCTAATCAAAAATTGATTATTGTTAAAGGTATGTAATCACAAAAATTTCCTCCGAAAATACGGAGGAAATTTTTATTTTGCAAAATATAAAATAAATGCATTAAACATATTTTTAAACTTTTTTGGCAGAATAAGTAAAACCATAATTTGAATAAATTAGCTCCATTAGGCAAACCTAATATTGAGGAGGGATAATTATGGCTATTACTAAGGTAGAAATATGCGGTGTAAATACAAGCAAACTTCCGGTTTTATCCCAAGTGGAAAAGGAAGAACTTTTCAAAAAAATAAAACTTGGTGATGAGGAGGCACTTTCAAAATATATTTACGGTAATTTAAGACTTGTTTTAAGTGTTGTTCAACGATTTAACAACAGAGGTGAAAGTGTTGATGATATATTCCAAGTAGGCTGTATAGGACTTATAAAAGCAATTAAAAACTTTGATACTGAAAGAGGAGTTAAATTTTCCACCTATGCCGTGCCTATGATTATAGGAGAAATACGCAGATACTTAAGAGATTACAATCCAATAAGAGTAAGCCGTTCTGCAAGAGACACAGCTTATAAGGCTTTACAGGCAAAAGAAAAGCTTACAAATGAAAATAACAAAGAACCTACAGTTGAAGAAATTGCTAAAGAGATTGCTATGACAAAAGAAGAGGTTGTTTTTGCACTTGAGGCAATACAAGATCCAATCTCTCTTTTTGAACCAATTTACCACGATGGTACAGACGCTCTTTATGTTATGGATCAGGTAAGTGATGATAAAAACACAGACACTAACTGGCTTGAAAACATATCTCTTAAAGAAGCCCTTAAAAAATTAAATGAACGTGAACGATATATTATTAACCTAAGGTTTTTTAAAGGAAAAACTCAAATGGAAGTTTCAGAAGAAATAGGTATAAGTCAGGCACAGGTAAGCAGACTTGAAAAAAGTGCATTAAAAAATATGCGAAAATATATGTAAGGAGGGAAAAAATGTATACAACAGAGTTTACAAAGGGAGTAAATATTCACATACTTCCAACAGAAAAATTTCAAAGCGTTACACTTTGCATATTATTAAGAACACCTCTTGACAAATCAACCGTCACAGCAAACGCACTTCTCTCACGAGCATTATTAAACGGCTGCTCAGACTATAAAACCCGCCGGCTTATAGAAATCCGACTTGAAGAAATTGAAGCCTCCCTTTCAAGCAATATAATAAAAAAAGGTGAAGAGCACATTATTGAATTATTTGCAAAATGCAGTCCCACATACATTGAAGAAACCATTGAACTTTTAAGCAGCATACTTTTAAATCCAAATTTCAACAATTTAGACTCCTCAAAAAATGACCTTGAAAATACAATTAATTCTTTAATAAATAACAAACGAAGTTATGCACTTGAAAAATGTATAGAGATAATGTGTGAAAAAGAACCTTATGGCATAAATGGAGACGGATATATAGAAGATATTAACAATGTTGATATTAATGCTCATTACAACAATGTAATCACAAATGCTAAAATTGAAATTATTGCCATTGGAAACATTGACTGCGGCGAAATAATTAATTTGTTTGAAAAATATATCCCGTTGTCACCGCGAGAAACATCTTTTGAGCCATGCAATTATTTATATTACCCTACTGCTGAGAAAAATGTTGATGAAAATATGGATATTACACAAGGCAAACTGTGTGTAGGCCTCCGTATGAATATTGATCCTGTAAGCCACAATTGGTACAAAGCTATTGTTGCCAATGAACTTTTTGGCGGCAGTGCCAGTTCTGCTCTTTTTATGGAAGCAAGAGAAAGCGAAAGTCTTTGTTACTACATTTCATCTAAGCTTTTGCGTTTTAAATCCCTTATGATAATTGAAGCAGGTATTGACAGTGAAAACAGGGACAAAGTTGTCGACATTATAAAGTCTGCCTTCAGCAATATTTCTGAAGACAATATAGACATAGCTAAGCAGAATATAATAAACGGCTACAGAATATCTCAGGATAAACCAGAAAGAATAATGGATGCAGTTTTAGGCGGCATAATAGCAGGCAAATATGTTGACTTTGAAGAAATATCAAGAGAAATAGACAGCGTAAGTACTATTAAAGATGTCTTTAAAGAAAGCTATCTTGACACAATATTTATGCTGAGCAGGGAGGAACATTAATGATAAATGTAATTAGTAAAAAACTTAATAACAATGCAATGTGCTATGTTCTTCCTAAAAAAGGCTATAATGAAAAGGAAGTTATGATAGCTTTTAACTATGGTTCAGCAAACACCAGTTTTAATATTAATAACATTGAAATTAATCAGCCTTATGGCATCGCCCATTTTCTTGAACACAAAATGTTTGAAACAGAAGATATTAATATATTTGACAGTTTTTCAAAGCTAGGTTTAAGTGCTAATGCTTACACCAACTTTAACACAACTGCTTATTATTTTTCAGGCTGTGACAACATAGAAAAAGGTTTTGACCTTCTTATGAAAATGGTATCAGAACTTTACCTTACAGATGAAAATATAAAAAAAGAAAAAGGCATTATTACACAAGAAATAAATATGTACAAAGATGATCCCTATTGGGAAATATATTTTAATGTATTAAAAGCAATGTACAGCAAGAACTCTGTCAGAGAAAGTATAGCAGGTGATGTTAAAGATATTGAAACTATAACAAAGGATATGCTTGAAACTTCCTACAATAGCTTTTATACCTATGAAAACTGCGTTATAATCGGCTGCGGTGATATTGACAGCAGCAGTTTTTTTGAACAGGCAGAGCATTTAAAACTAAAAAATACAAAAGCATCAAAAAACACTTTTAATGATAAAATATATAAAAAAGAATATACAGTCAATATGCCTGTAAATAAGCCAATATATCACATAGGTTTCAGAGACAGCCTAAAAGAAAGCATTCTTAACAGACTATGTTTAAGCAATATAATAATGAATTTACTCTTTGCCCCTAGTTCTGAACTATATGAAACACTTTACACAGAAAGCCTTATAGACGACAGTTTTAGCTTTGAAGTACTTCAGGGGCCGGATTACGGTTGTACAATAATAAAAGGTGAAGGCAGCGGTTATAACAAAATAATTGATAATATTATGGCTGAAATCAAAAAACTTATAAACTATGGAATTGAAAAAGAAACTTTAGAAAGAATAATTAAAAAATTAAAAGCCCAAATGCTCTTTAACAGTGAAAATATATCTTCTCTTGTAAGCTTTACAGCAGACTGTTATTGTAAAAATATAGAAATGCTGGACATTTACAATAATTATGATAAAATAGATATAGATAAGATCTTAAATACACTAAAGGAGCAGTACACTTATGACAATATTGTACTGGCTCTTGTAAAGGAGAGTTAAAATGGGCGACATATATTTCCCCCACTTAGGAATAAACATTGACTCACTTAACAGAGTTGCTGTTAAACTGGGAAGTTTTAATATATACTGGTATGGCATTTTTATAGCTTTAGGAGCACTTTTAGGTGTGGCCCTATGTCTTAAAGAGGCAAAGAGAACAGGTCAAAGTCAGGATATATATTCTGACTTTGCCTTTATTGCAATAATATGCGGTATATGCGGTGCCAGAATTTATTATCTGATTTTCCACGGAGACAGCCTACTTGACTTTTTCAAATTCAGAAACGGCGGACTTGCAATCTATGGTGGAGTAATCGGAGGACTTTTAGCAGCTGTTGTCTTTTCAAAACTCAGAAAAATAAACTTCTTTACCCTTGCTGATACCTGCATAATGAGTGTACTTGTAGGCCAGATATTTGGCCGCTGGGGCAATTTTTTCAATAGAGAAGCTTTTGGTCGTTATACAGACAGCCTTTTTGCAATGGCATTAAAAGCTGAACAGGTAAGCGGGCTTAAATTAAACGGCAGCACAGCAGTTTATCAAGGACACGCTGAGTATCCTGTTACAATATTTAACGGCATAAATTACATACAGGTACACCCTACCTTTTTGTATGAATGCGTATGGAATATATGCCTTTTTACATTGCTTTTCCTTTTAAGAAAGCACAAAAAATTTGAAGGACAGCTTTTTGCAATATATTTCATTGGATATGGTCTTGGTCGCTTTTTCATTGAAAGCCTTAGAACAGACCAGCTTTTGATTTTGGGAATACCTGTAAGTATGCTTGTTTCTGCTTTTCTTGTTTTGTGTGGATTTGTACTTATCCTTTTTTTGAAAAAATTTCAAAAAAAATAAAAAAACTTCTTGACAAACTATAATATACATGATAGAATATTTATTGTGTTCAGCAAGAACATCAAAACAACTGTAAATGCAGTCTTGGCGGAATTGGCATACGCGCTAGACTAAGGATCTAGTCCGGGTTAACTGGGTACGGGTTCAAGTCCCGTAGACTGCATTATGCGCGAGTGGCTCAGTGGTAGAGCATCGCCTTGCCAAGGCGAGGGCCGCGGG
>CAJKOJ010000056.1 GCA_905201505.1 uncultured Eubacteriales bacterium
ATATAACTTATCTGAAGGAAATGGGAGCTTGCTCACGATTTCCGAAGAAGAGTTAGAGAGGCATAAGCCGAAGCAAATGTTTTATATGCCTTGCAAAGCAAGGGAGTTATGCGGAGCATAGGAAAAGGAACGAAGTTCCGGCAATAAAACAAGATAAAAGGAAATGGGAACTTGCTCACAATTTCCGAAGAAGAGTTAGAGAGGCATAAGCCGAAGCAAATATTTTATATGCCTTGCAAAGCAAGGCAGTTATGCGGAGCATAAAAAAGGAACGAAGTTCCGTAAATAAAACAAGATGAAAGGAAATGGGAGCTTGCTCACGATTTCCGAAGAAGAGTTAGAGAGGCGAAAGACGAAGCAAGTGTTAAATATGGTAATGAGCAGTTTTAATAAACAGGTGCATATACAGAGATTCATTTATAAAAAGTATATTAATAATTTATTTAGGATTAGTGCATAAAACAATGAAAAAAACATTAAGAGCCGGCAAATATGTTGACACTTTTTATAAATAGGAGTAAACTTAAAAAAGTTAGAATTCTAAGATTTAATATAAAAAATGAAAGTTCTAAAATTCTACAATTTTTATTCTTGAAGTCTGGTATATTAAAGACAGTGACAAGTAAGTGCAGACTTATTAAATAGATAGGGTTGTTATAAAAAGAATTGGTGATATTATGAATAAGGATATTTCAAAGGCTCTTGCCTTATTTACGCAGATAGCTGTGTCAATGCTTGTGCCCATATTTATATGCTTTTTTATAGGAAAAGGAATAGACAGGCTTTTAGGAACAAATGGTATATTTCTAATTATATTTACAGTATTGGGAATTATGGCAGGCTTCAGAAGCATATATGTGCTTGTAAAAGGTTTTTATAAAGATAAAGATACTTATGTAGATATGAACAAAATAAAAGAAGAGTTGAGAAAAGATGAAACAGACGATGATGCTAAGGAACAGGAAAAGGTGATAAAAAATGACAAATGATGTGCTGAAAACCAGAAACAGCCTGATTATGATAACTATTGTACTTGGTGCTATATGCCTTGTTGCAGGAATGTTTTTTGTGGATAGTATATTTCCTTGGATTGTTGGCATAGCAATTGGCGTGATTATATGTGTATTCAGAGTTTTTTCAATGTCCAGAAGTCTTGAAAAAGCTGTGGAAATGACTCCGGAGGATGCCAAAAATTATACAAGAGCTCATTATATGCTCAGGTATATAATTTCCTTTGTAATTGCGGTAATTGCATGCTATAAGGGGTTAGCAAACCCTGTTGGTGTGATTGTAGGGCTTGTATTATTGCAGCCTGCAGTATATATTTATAATTTTATAGACAGGAAAATCAGTAAGAAAAGCTGAGGACTGCCTATGAACAACTAAGAAAGGAGGAAATGCTGCTTTGGGACTTTATTTATTAGAGGTTAAGAGTTTAGTGGGGCATTTAATTGGTTGGGAAACCAATCCCGGTACAGGATTAGATGCCAATGCCAGAATTATCGAAAAGCTTAATATAGGCGGAACAGAGGTATGGATAACAGAAACTGTTGTAAATACCTGGATATTTATGGCTGTGCTTATACTCATAGCCGCTGTACTCAGGGCTAAAATGAAGAATTATAAGTATAAACCAAACGGCGTACAAAATGTCATAGAAATGGCAATTGAATATATGGATTCATTTGTAAGAGGATCTATGACAGATAAATATGCTTATTTTGGTAACTGGTTTTTCGGTGTATTTGTACTTATATTAGTCAGTAATTTAAGTGGTTTGTTGGGATTCAGACCACCAACAGCAGATTTATGTACCACTATTGCAATTACTTTGACTACGTTCTTTTTAATTCACTTTATGGGTATTAAAACCGGTAAAGGAGGATACTTCAAGTCATATCTTGAACCTTTGCCATTCTTATTGCCAATAAATATTATCAGTGAAATTTCAACACCAATTTCATTAAGCTTCCGTCTTTTCGGTAATATTCTTGGTGGTATGATAATTATGGCTATGGTTTATATGGCCCTTGGTGCTTTGCCGGGAGTTTTAAAAATCTTTAATTTAGGTGTGCCGTCTGTACTTCACATTTACTTTGATGTATTTGCAGGCTGTATCCAGACAGTAATATTTGTTATGCTTTCTATGACATTTATTAAGGATAAAATTCCAGATTAATTTTTTAACAAAAAAACAAATTTTATATTTTTAAGGAGGATTTAAAAATGGAAGGATTGGATCCAAGAGCTTTTGTATTAGGTTGTTCTGCTATAGGTGCAGGTTTAGCGATGATTGCAGGTATTGGACCTGGTATTGGACAGGGTTTCGCTGCAGGTAAAGGTGCTGAGGCAGTTGGACGTCAGCCTGAGGCAAGAGGTACTGTAACTTCTACAATGCTTTTAGGTTGTGCTGTTGCTGAGTCAACAGGTATCTATGGTCTTGTTGTTGCTATGATTTTATTATTCGCTAATCCATTAGTTGACAAAATTCAGGGCTAATTTTATAAAATTAATTTTACCTGAAAGGAGGTCAAAAAGTGGAAGGCTATGTTATAATGCTGGACCAGCAAACTCTTATACAGGTTGCTATCCAGATAATTAATACTTGTATTTTATGCTTTGCTTTATCAAAGCTTTTATATAAGCCTGTAACTAAATTCCTCAATGCAAGAAAGGAAAAGATTGCCGAGCAGATTGATTCCGCTGAGGCTAAGCTTACAGAAGCTGAGGCATTAAAGGCTGAATATGAGAATAAATTAAAGAATATTGAGGCTGAAAAAAATTCTATACTTGAAAAGGCAAGAACCCAGGCAGGCAAAAACAGCCAGCAGATTATTGCCGAGGCAAGAAAAGAGGCTGAAAATATTCACAACAGAGCTATGACTGATATAAAGAGAGAAGAAGAGAAAGCAAAAGACGAAATCAAAAAGCAGATTATTGAGGTTTCTTCTATAGTTTCCGGCAAGTTTATTGCCACTAAAATGACAGAGGAGGAACAAAATAAGCTTGTTGATGATACTATATCTGATTTGGAGGGTGTTGAATGGCAGGATTAATCTCCGGAAGATATGCAGAAGCTCTTTTTCAGTTAGCTTTGGAAAATAACTGTGTTGATAAATACAGTGAAGAAATTAAATTAGTATATGATGCTCTTGTCGGTAATGACGAGGTTTTAAGGGTGCTTAATCACCCACAAATCAGCTCTGAGAAAAAGCTTGACATACTGACTAATGCCTTTAAAGGTAATGTGAGTCAGGAAATTATGGGGCTTTTGACTGTTATTTTTAGAAAAAACAGGGAAAAAGAGCTAATTGATATTTTAGATACATTTCTCAGCAAGGTGCTTGACTACAAGGGTATTGTTACTGCCGTTGTGGAAAGTGCAGCTGAACTTAAATCAGAAAAACTTGATGAGATTAAAGAAAAATTGTCTAATAAATTGAATAAGCAGGTTAGAATTGAAGCAAAAGTAGTGCCTGAGCTTATAGGCGGCGTTAAAATAGCTGTAATGGGTCACGTAATTGACAATACGGTTAAAAGTCAGCTTGAAGCCTTGAAAAAGTCACTGCTCGCTGCTAAACTTGCGTAGTAAAGGAGTGTAACCTAATAATGAATATCAGACCTGAAGAAATTAGTTCTGTTATTAAAGAACAAATAAAGGGCTATCAAACCAAGCTTGATGTGTCTGAGGTTGGTACGGTTATACAGGTAGGTGACGGTATTGCCAGAGTTTACGGTCTTGATAATGCCATGAGCGGCGAGCTTTTGGAATTTGAAAACGGTGTAATGGGTATGGCTCAGAACCTTGAAGAGGACAATGTTGGTGTTGTTATTCTTGGTTCAGATATGGGAATTAAGGAGGGCTCTTCTGTTAAGCTTACAGGTAAGGTTGCCTCTGTTCCCGTTGGTGATGCGATGATAGGAAGAGTTGTTGATGCCTTAGGTAATCCTATTGATGAAAAAGGACCTATTGTAACTGACAAGTCAAGACCTATTGAAAGAGTTGCTCCGGGTGTAATCACAAGAAAGGCTGTAAATGTGCCTTTGCAGACAGGTATTAAGGCTATTGACGCAATGGTACCTATTGGACGAGGACAGAGAGAACTTGTTATCGGTGACCGTCAGACAGGTAAAACTGCTATCTGTATTGATACTATTATTAATCAGAAGGGCAAGAATTGTTTATGTATTTATGTTGCAATTGGTCAGAAAGCTTCTACTGTTGCAAGAATTGTTAAGAGTTTAGAAGATGCAGGAGCTATGGATTACACAACTATTGTATCTGCAACTGCTTCTGAATCTTCTACATTGCAGTATATTGCACCTTATGCAGGTGTTGCAATTGGTGAGGAATGGATGGAAAACGGCAGGGATGTTCTTATTGTTTATGATGATTTATCTAAGCATGCGGTAGCTTACAGAGCAATGTCACTGCTTCTTAAGAGACCACCAGGACGTGAGGCTTATCCAGGAGATGTATTCTATCTTCATTCAAGACTGCTTGAGCGTTCTGCAAGAGTTGATGAAAAGTTTGGCGGTGGTTCAATAACTGCTTTGCCTATTATTGAAACTCAGGCGGGTGACGTTTCAGCATATATTCCTACAAATGTTATTTCAATTACAGACGGTCAGATTTTCCTTGAAAGTGAGCTTTTTAACTCAGGTGTAAGACCAGCGATTAATGCAGGTCTTTCTGTATCAAGAGTTGGAGGTTCTGCTCAGATTAAGGCTATGAAGAAAATTGCAGGTCCTATAAGAACTGAGCTTGCACAGTACAGAGAACTTGAGAGTTTTTCTCAGTTTGGTTCTGACCTTGATAAAGATACTCTTGAAAGACTTAATCATGGTAAGGTAATTGTTGAAATTCTTAAACAGCCTCAGTACAAGACACTGTCTGTTGAGAAGGAAGTAATTATACTTTACGCTGTAACAAAGAAGTATCTTGATGATATTCCTGTTGAAAGAATTCTTGATTTTGAGACAAAGTTCTTTGAATATATTGAGAAGTATCATAATAATGTGCTTACAACAATTGCTGAAACTAAGGAACTTACTCCTGCAGCTGAAAAAGAACTTGTTACTGCTATTGAAAATTTCAAGAAGGAATTTAAGTAATAGAGAGGTGATATTATGGCATCAATGCGTGATATAAAGCGCAGAATTAAAAGTGTCAATAGCACCCAGCAGATTACAAAGGCTATGAATCTTGTTGCAAGTTCAAAGCTCAACAGAGCTAAAGCCAGATTTAACGATACAAAGCCATTTTTTGAAGCTACACAAAGGGTAATTACCAATGTAGTTAAAGGAAGCAAGGGTGTTTCAAGCATATTTATGCAGGAACGCAATGAATCAAACAAGGCTTTAGTTATTGTTGTGGCAGGCGACAGAGGTCTTTGCGGCGGCTACAATTCCAATGTATGTAAGGCGGCTATGGAAATAATTTCTAAGAAAGATAATGCTGCTGTAATGACTGTAGGCAACAAGGCAAGAGAATTTTTCAGACACAAGCATATTGAAGTTGTTGATTCATTTAGAGATGTGTCTGAAAAGCCTGAATATCTGGACGCTTATATACTTGGAAGAAAAGCGATTGATATGTATGAAAAGGGTGAAGTGGATGAAGTTTACTTTGTATATACAGAGTTTATTACTACGCTTACAAATGAACCAAAGGCTGTAAAGCTTCTTCCTCTTGATTCTAAGGATTTTGAAAACAATGAAGAATCTCACAGTGCTACATTGACTATTTATGAGCCTGATGAGGAGGCTGTATTAAATTATGTTATTCCAAAGTATGTTAATACTGTAATATATGGAGGTATGGTTGAGTCGGCTGTATGCGAGCTTAGCTCAAGAATGACTGCTATGGACTCTGCAACTGAGAATGCAAGTGAAATGATTGATCACCTTAACCTTGTGTACAACAGAGTAAGACAGGGTGCAATTACTCAGGAAATTACCGAAATTGTAAGCGGCAGCAATGCTTTGGAATAGGAGGAGTGAAATAATGGCACAAAATAATGTCGGCAAGATAATTCAGATTATCGGTGCCGTTTTGGATATTAAATTCTCCAGTGATAATTTACCGGCACTTAATAATGCCATTGAGATTTATAATAATGGTAAAAAAATTGTTGCAGAGGTTGCACAGCACCTTGGCGATGATGTTGTTAAGTGTATTGCAATGAGCTCTACTGACGGGTTAAAAAGAGGTATGGAAGCTATTGATACAGGTGCACCTATAAGCGTTCCTGTTGGTAAAGAAACACTTGGCAGAATGTTTAATGTAACAGGTGATCCAATTGATGGTAAAGAGGCACCTGTTACTGATGAAAAGTGGTCTATACACAGAGAGGCACCTAGCTTTGCTGAGCAGAACAACTCTGCTGAAATACTTGAAACAGGTATTAAGGCTATTGACCTTCTTTGCCCTTATTCTAAGGGTGGTAAGATTGGTCTTTTCGGAGGTGCCGGTGTTGGTAAAACAGTTCTTATTATGGAGCTTATTACAAACATTGCTACTGAGCATCAGGGTTATTCTGTATTCAGTGGTGTTGGTGAGAGAACAAGAGAAGGTAATGACCTTTACTATGAGATGCAGGAATCAGGTGTTTTAAAGCAGACTGCATTGGTTTTCGGTCAGATGAATGAGCCGCCGGGAGCAAGAATGAGAATTGCTCTTACAGGTCTTACTATGGCTGAATATTTCAGAGATAAGGAAAAGCAGGACGTGCTTTTATTTATTGATAACATATTCAGATTTGTACAGGCTGGTTCTGAGGTTTCAGCTCTTCTTGGACGTATGCCTTCAGCCGTTGGTTATCAGCCAACACTTGCTACAGAGCTTGGTGCTTTGCAGGAGAGAATTACGTCAACTAAGAATGGTTCTATTACATCTGTTCAGGCTGTATATGTTCCTGCTGATGACCTTACTGACCCTGCACCGGCAACTACATTTGCTCATCTTGATGCAACTACTGTTCTTTCAAGAAGCATTGTTGAGCTTGGTATTTACCCTGCTATTGACCCTCTTGAGTCAACATCAAGAATTCTTGATCCGCAGGTTGTAGGCGAGGAGCATTACAGTGTTGCAAGACGTGTTCAGGCTACTTTGCAGAAGTATAAGGAACTGCAGGATATTATTGCTATTCTTGGTATGGATGAACTCTCTGAAGATGACAAGATTGTTGTAAACAGAGCAAGAAAGGTACAGAGATTCTTATCTCAGCCATTCCACGTTGCTGAAAACTTTACAGGATTCCCGGGACAGTATGTTCCTGTTGAGGATACTATAAGGGGATTTAAGGAAATTCTTGATGGAAAGCATGATGATATTCCTGAAGGCTACTTCCTTAACTGTGGTAAGATAGAGGATGTTGTTGAAAAGTATCGCAATGCCAATAAATAATAAGGGGTGATAATATGGCAAATAAGTTATCCCTTAAAATAATTACGCCTTCAAGAAATATGTTTGAGGGTGAAGTTGATATGGTAGTTATGAGAACAAAGAGCGGTGATGTGGGTATTCTCCATGGTCATCAGCCTATGGTTACTATTCTTGACTACGGTGTGCTTAATATCAAAAACGATGGTGAAGATAAGCTGGCTGCAATATTAGGCGGCTTTGCTGAAATCAATTCTGAAGGTATGTCTATACTTACTGATGCTGCTGAATGGTCAAACGAAATAGACGTTGTAAGAGCACAGCAAGCAAAGGAAAGGGCTGAGGCTAGGCTTAAAAATACCCAGGCCAATATTGACATACAAAGAGCTGAACTTGCATTAAAGAGAGCTTTGGTAAGACTTGATTTAGGTAATAACAAATAAAATAAAAAAGCAGTTAATATAGTATAAATGATATAGTTCCAATGTTTAGGGCACACAATTTTGATTTTTGTGCATTGCCCTGAAGGGATTATATCAAAAGTACTATAACTGCTTTTTATTTTTTTGCGGTAAATATTTTTATTCTGAACGAATTGCATCTAGAGCAGATATTTTTACTGCTTTGGCAGCAGGGTAATAGCCTGAGGCTATACCAACAAAAACTGAAAAAACTATTGCACTTAAAGCAAGCCATATAGGAATAACACTTACTCTGTCTGCATTTGTAAAGAGAACTTGATATAAAACTGATACATCTGTTATTTCTGTTTCCGTTGATACTACATTAATAATAGCTGATATAATAAAGCTTACAATAACTCCTATAATGCCTCCTGTAAATCCTATAAAGCCAGCTTCCATTAAAAACATTGTTTTAATGTCCTTTATAAAACAACCCAGTGCTTTCATAACGCCTATTTCACGCTTACGCTCAGAAATTGCCATAATCATTGTATTCATTATACCAAGAGCGGCTACAAACAGGGATACTATGCCTAAGCCTGCAAACATAAGCTGTTTTTGACGTACTTCTTTTTCCATCGGTTTACGTATACTTTCAAGGGAGTTTGTATTAAACCCTATATCTTTAATTTTATTTTCTATTTCTGCTACATTTTTAATATCATCTGCTTTAACATAAGCTGAATTATAGCTTTGCTGTGTATCAGACACAATATTATTTAGTCTGTTGTATTCTTTAACCATTCTTTTAATGTCTTCGGCATTAAATAATAATCCGTCTGAAGTTTCGCTGCCTTTACTATAATCTTCTTTAAGTATACCTACAATTTTGAATTTATAGGTTAATGTTTTATCGCTTGAATTAGGGTCATTGTCTCCTAATGTCAACTGAAAAGTTGTGTTAAGAACATCTACATACGGGTCAGGCATTTCAGTTTTTGTATCATTTGAATTGCTGCCGTAGAGATAGGACCAATAATCAATTTGATTGCTGCCGTTTGGACGCTGAGTGTCACATAGATTGTAAGCAAAATATTGTCCTGCAAGGACTTCAATGTTATTAGGGTCATAGAAGTCTTTTATATTTCTGCCTTTGGTTATTTCATAATCAAAGGTTTCAACAACTTTTGCACGAATACCGCTTATATTCGTATAGTTAGCTTTATAACGGTTGTTATCACCTGCCGTTACTGTTGTCATAATGTTTTCTGTGCTTAATTTAGGATTGACGCCTATGACATTTGGTATATGTTCTATTTTATCTATAGTTTTATCTGTAATTTTTATATCATCACGTGAATTGTAGACAGTAATTATCTGCAAGTCTCCCATTTCAGAAAGCATATTCTCCTGTGATATTTTCATACCTATGCCAAATGAAATCATTATAACAACGGCACAGCAGCCTATTATTACTCCGAGAACAGTCAATATTGTCCTTGATTTGTGGCGGAATAAATTGTGTATGCAGATATTAATTAAATCCTTGGTTTTCATCCTCAGCCTCCCAATTTACGCTTACAGTTTGTGCCAATTTTTTCTTTTTTCTTTTTTTAATAATAACAATAATAATTATTGTTAAAACAAGTATACCTATAATTGAACCTATTATTATTCCTTTATGAGATGAGGAATTTTCATCTTCAACGGGGGTATCATCCATAGCAAATTCATCATCATTGAATTCTTCAACTGTCATTACGCAGGGGAATTCAAGTGTCTTTTGATCTAAATTTGCGTCTTCATAGGATATATTTACATTGAAGTGTACATCTCCTGCAGTTTCAGGAATGACAACAAATGTAATTGTACCGCTTTTACCTGATTCAAAATTTCCTAAATTCTGGACAGATGTAAGTGCTGTTATATCGCCTGTTATTTCTGCTCTTACGTTTGAAAGTTCGCCTTTTCCCTTATTTACATAATTTAGAGTAATGGTCTGTTCATTGCCTACTGTAGCTGTAGGAAGCGGCTCAAGAGTAATCTCAAGTTTATCAGGCTTATAAACAGGTATTGATACATTTTGAGAGGATGTTACCTGCTTTCTTTCTTTATTTTCAACGTATTCATAGCTAAAATTAATTGTAAGTTTTACCGAACCTGTTTCAGCAGAGGGAAGTACCTGCATTTCTACAGCCTGACTTGCTGTTCCCAAAGCGGAAAGCTTTTCATAATAATATGTATTTGACGCTGATGTAATTGACAGTCCTGTTTCTGTTTCAAGGCTCATAACGATATTTTCTATAGGCGTTACTTTACTTGTGTTTTTAAATGATACATCAAAGTTAAATTTGCTGCCGTTTGCAATTGGTACACCTCCATAGTTGTAGTGTTTAACAATTATATTAGGTGTGGCATTTGCTGTTGTTTTAGTATCATCATCTGGTTCAGTAGGAATAACAATTTTTACAGTTTCCTGACCTTGTTCTATACTTTTACTGCTTTCATATTTATACTTAAGTTCTCCGTTAATTATCTGTGATGATGAAGCAGGATTTGCTGTTATTTTTCCTTGTACTTTTATTTCTTTAGTTTCTCCTGCTTTAAGTGTGCCGATATTAAAAGACGAGGATTTACCTGTAAGTATAATACCATCACCGGGTTCCCAGTTTAAAATACCATTTGAAATTGCTGCTGTGCCTGCATTTGTTATAGCGACTTTAACAGAAAATTTGGAATTGCCTTTTAAAGGGTTTTCAATTGTGTCAGGTACTATTTGCAGCAGTGGTTCAGAACCTTCACTGTCATTTGGCTGTGAAGGGACAACAAGTTTTGTGCTTGTATCAGACTGAACTTCACTATTTTCGGACACATAATTGTATTTAAGTTCTGTATTGATTTCCTGTGTAGATGATGTAATGTATTTTTTTGCTTTTAAATTTAGATTATATGTGACAAATTCTCCCGGCTTTATTCCATTAAGCTCAGCTGAAGAATTGTCGTCTAAAAGCATAAGTTCCTCAGGAATTGTAAATGAAAGCAGCGGTGAAGATATTGCTGTTGTGCCTATATTTTTAATAATTACAGGCAATGTAAACTCTTCTCCTCCTTTAACAGGAGCTTTAAGTTTTCCTCTTGTTATCTGTATAATAGGTGCAGAGGTTTTAGCTGTTGATACCATAGGTATAAAAATCCTGTCACTGTAAGTAGAAGAAGTAAGCCCACTTTCATTGGAGTCATAATTATAATTTAATATAATATCTATTTGTTCAGAATTTGATTCAATATAATCATTTCCTGAAAGTCTTAATGTAACTGCTCTGCTTGTACCAGCTTCTATATCAGGAATTTGAAGATTGCCCATACTGTCCATTGATTTTATTGAGTCAGGGAGGGAAATGGTAAGAACAGGTCTTTTCATTTTTACGCCTCCTCTGTTTTTAATAATAAGCTGAAGGGTAAATTCTTCATTTGCTTTTATTGGCTGAGGTATACTGCTCCTTGATATTTCAACATATGGTTGTTTGTTTGATTGAGCATTATTGGTATCATCGGTTGAAATCTCTTTTTCACTGCACTCTATTATTTGCAAAGAAATCTTGTCAGATGTTAAATTTAAGTTTTTATACTTAATTTTAAAAGTTATATTGCTGCCTGAACCTGAATATGTAATATTTTTAAAATTAATGGTGTATTTTAAAGTATCATTATTTACTGATGTTATGACAATAGAATCAGCTTCCGGAGAACCAAAACTGCCGTCAACTGCTGTGACTGAGATATTTTCAGCAGTTGATATATCGCTAGTTTTTAAAGATTTGTCAATAATATCTATTGAAAGGTTTGCGACTTCATTCATTTCAATGCGGCTAATGTCCATATTAACACTGTTTTTTATAGTATAGCTGTCAACTTCAGGCTTACAGCTTTGAGCAGCAAAAAGTGCAGCTGTGTTGTTTAAAACAAGGATTATACCTATAATAAGGCTTATAAATTTATTAATCATAGTATTTTATATTTCCTTTCTTATGTCATTTATAATTTTTCCATCTGCAAGAGTAATTACCCGAGTAGCATAATTTGCGAGTTCAGGTTCGTGGGTTACAAGGATAATTGTTTGGTTATATTTTTGAGCAAAGTTTTTAATCATTTCCATAACTTCAATTGTTGTCTTAGTATCCAAATTGCCCGTAGGTTCATCGGCAAAAATAATTTTAGGTTTTGTAATAAAGGCCCTTGCTATACCTACTCTCTGTTGCTGGCCGCCTGACATTTGGCTTGGGTAATGATTAAGTCTATGGCTTAAGCCTACAATGTCAAGTATTGCCTTTGCCTGCTGTTCACGTGTTTTTTTGTCTATTCCTTTAAATATAAGAGGAAGAGCCGTATTTTCAAGTGCAGTCATTGTTTCAAGGAGATTATAGGACTGAAATATAAATCCTAAATATCTTTGTCTGAATATTGCCAAATCATTTTCAGATAATCGGGATATTGGTATGTTGCCTATAAGTATTTCCCCTGATGTAGGTGCTTCAAGACCTGCAAGCTGATTAAGTAAAGTACTTTTGCCTGAACCTGATGTGCCAAATATACAGCAGATTTCTCCCGGCATTATTTCAAAGCTGACATTGTTAAGTGCTTTTACTGTATCATCACCTGCAGAATATTCTTTTATTAAATTTTTTACTTTTATTAGAGGTAATTTTTTTTTATCCAATAGGTGCACCTGTCTTTCTTATGAAAATATAATAGTTTAATTACATATTAGCATAAAAGAAAGAGGCATTCAATATAATGGGGAAATAAATAATATTAATATTATATTTCAGAGGGGAAAAATTTGTGTATATATATT
>CAJKOJ010000057.1 GCA_905201505.1 uncultured Eubacteriales bacterium
GGCTTAAATTTATTATATTAATTTATTATAGATACAATTATTTGCATTCAGCAGCTAACTTCTTGTAACCTTCAAATCTTCTCTTAGCGTCTGCTGCACACTTATCAAATAAGTCTTCAGCAACGTCAGGGAATGCCTTAACAAGAGAAGTATATCTTACTTCACCCTTAATAAATTCCTTGAAGTCAGCAGTAGGCTCCTTAGAGTCTAATGTGAATACTTCACCAACTGGATTGTATCTGTATAACTGCCAGTAACCACAGTCAACAGCCTTCTTAGCTTCAATATGGAAGTTAGTTCTTAAGCCGTGGTTAATACATGGAGCGTAAGCAATAATTAATGATGGACCATTGTAAGCTTCAGCTTCCTTAAGAGCCTTCATTAACTGTGCCTTATCAGCACCCATACATACCTGAGCAACGTATACATAACCGTAACTCTTAGCAATCATACCTAAATCCTTTTTACGTACTCTCTTACCAGAAGCAGCAAATTTAGCAATTGCAGCTGTTGGAGTAGCCTTAGAAGCCTGTCCGCCTGTGTTAGAGTAAACTTCTGTATCAAATACAAAGATGTTTACATCTTCACCTGATGCTAATACGTGGTCAACACCGCCAAAGCCGATGTCATAAGCCCAACCGTCACCACCGAAGATCCACTGGCTCTTCTTAACTAACATATCCTTGTGGTCAAGAACGTACTTGCAATTGTCGCAATCAGGGTTAGCTGATTCGATTGCAGCAACTAATGCAGCAGATGTAGCCTTAGAAGCTTCACCTTCATTCATTGTTTCTAACCAAGCCTTTGCAGCTTCCTTAATCTCACCTTCAGGAGCAGATTCAACGATAGCTGCTACCTTTTCAGCAAGTAATTCTCTCTGCTGCTTAACACCTGTATACATACCATAACCAAACTCAGCATTATCTTCAAATAATGAATTACACCAAGCAGGACCATGTCCGTTAGCGTTAGTTGTATATGGAGTAGAAGGAGCTGAACCACCCCAGATTGAAGAACAACCTGTTGCGTTAGCAATGTACATTCTGTCACCGAATAACTGAGTAATTAATCTAGCATAAGCTGTTTCTGCACAACCACCGCAAGAACCTGAGAATTCAAGTAATGGCTGCTCGAACTGAGAACCCTTAACAGAGTACTTGTCCTCAGGATTTTCCTTTGGAGAAAGAGCAACTACATAATCCCAAGCTTCAATTTGATCTCTTGCATCATCGATAGGAACCATCTTTAATGGGTCAGACTTGCCTGCTAATGGACAAGATGCGATACAGTTACCACAACCTGTACAGTCCATAATGTCAACCTGCATTACATACTTATATCCAGCTTCTTTACCCTTGCCATCTACAGTTTTAACAGTTGCAGGAGCATTTGCAGCTTCTTCTTCTGTTAAAAGGAATGGTCTGATACAAGCATGAGGACATACGAATGCACACTGGTTACACTGGATACAGCTTGAAGGATCCCAAGTAGGAACATTGATAGCAATACCACGCTTTTCATAAGCAGCAGTACCGTGCTCAAAAGTACCATCTTCAATACCCTTGAAAGCAGATACAGGAAGAGTGTCACCCTTCTGAGCGTTCATAACATCAACAATATTCTTGATGAAATCAGGTCTTTCTGAAGTTGCAGCAGCAGGAGCATCAACAGCGTTAGCCCAGCTTGCAGGAACCTCTACCTTGTGAACATTTGCAACACCTGCATCAACTGCACCATAGTTCATATTTACAATCTTTTCACCCTTCTTGCCGTAAGACTTAACAATGAATTCCTTCATATACTTAACAGCATCATCAATAGGGATAATATTTGTAATCTTAAAGAATGCAGCCTGTAATACCATATTAAACTTGCTGCCTAAGCCAAGTTCTGCACCAAGCTTAACAGCGTTTATTGTATAGAAATTAATCTTCTTTTCTGCTAAATCCTTCTTAACATTTGCAGGTAAGTGAGTTTCTAATTCATCATCTGACCAGATAGTGTTTAATAAGAAACTTCCGCCTTCCTTTAAGTTAGAAGTCATATCATACTTATTTAAGTATGCCTGCTGATGACAAGCAACAAAGTCAGCTGTATCAATAAGATATGGTGAACGGATTGGCTTGTGACCAAATCTTAAATGTGAATTAGTGATACCGCCTGACTTCTTAGAGTCATAAGCAAAGTATGCCTGAGCATACATATCAGTATGGTCACCGATAATCTTGATTGAGTTCTTGTTAGCACCTACAGTACCGTCTGAACCAAGACCCCAGAATAAGCAGTTCTTTGTGCCTTCAGGAGTAACATCAATAGCAGGACCTCTCTGTAATGAATGACCAGTTACATCATCATTGATTGCTAATGTAAAGCCGTTCTTAGGAGTATCTGATTCAAGATTCTCATATACAGCAATAATATCAGCAGGAGTTGTGTCCTTAGAACCAAGGCCAAATCTACCGCCTACAATAACAGGCTTTCTGTCGCTGTTAAAGAATGCAGTACATACATCCTGATATAAAGGCTCGCCTAAAGAACCAGGTTCCTTAGTTCTGTCAAGTACAGCAATCTTCTTAGCTGTAGCAGGTATAGCCTCCAATAACTTTTCAGGAACAAATGGTCTGTATAAATGAACATTAACAAGACCAACCTTCTTACCCTGAGATGCAAGATAGTCAATTGTACCGCAGATTGTATCACAGATAGAACCCATAGCAACAATAACTTCTTCAGCATCAGGAGCACCGTAGTAGTTAAATAACTTGTAATCTCTGCCTGTAATCTTGCTGATTTCAGCCATATATTCTTCTACAATTGCAGGAGCTGCATCGTAGTATGGGTTACAAGCTTCTCTTGCCTGGAAGAAGATATCAGGATTCTGAGCTGTACCTCTTGTACATGGGTGCTCAGGATTAAGAGCATGCTCTTTGAATTCCTTAACCTTGTCCATATCAACAAGCTTAGCTAAATCATCATAGTCAAGAACTTCAATCTTCTGAATTTCGTGAGAAGTTCTGAAACCATCAAAGAAGTGAAGGAAAGGAACCTTTGACTTAATAGTTGAAAGGTGTGCAACTGCACCTAAATCCATAACTTCCTGAACTGATGAAGAAGCTAACATAGCAAAACCTGTCTGACGACAAGCCATAACGTCAGAATGGTCACCAAAGATGTTAAGAGCATGGCTTGCTACACAACGAGCACTTACATGAAGTACACATGGAAGTAATTCACCAGCAATCTTGTACATATTAGGGATCATAAGGAGTAAGCCCTGAGATGCAGTGTATGTAGTAGTTAAAGCACCTGATGCCAATGAACCGTGAACGGTACCGGCAGCACCTGCTTCAGACTGCATTTCAACAACTTTTACTGTCTGACCGAAAATATTCTTCTTACCCTTAGCTGCCCATTCATCAACGTGTTCAGCCATAGGTGAGGATGGAGTAATAGGATAAATACCAGCAACTTCAGTAAACGCATAAGATACTTCAGCAGCTGCCTGGTTACCATCCATTGTTTTCATAACCTTTGACATTTTAAAATCCTCCTTAAAAATTAAGAATTAATTTGAGGGTGGTTAGCCCTTTGTGAATAAATATTATGCAGGTCGCAAAATATTCTACCATTATTATAACAAGTTTTGGCGAATTAGTAAACCACAAATTTTAAAAAAATTTTTAAATTTATTTATTTCCGAAAAAAAAACAAAAATGCAGTGAAGATTTGACTTAATAATAAAAGTGGTTTATAATAAATTATTAATGGCAATGATAAGGTTATGTGAATTTATAATAGTCAGTACAGTAAAATAATTTAATTGCTGTATCTGAAGTAAGAGGTGTTATATGAAAGAAAATATATTTGTTAAAAATGCGGTTATTGATAAGTTATGCGGCAAATTTTTGACAGAATATGAAAAAGAATACAATAATATTAATGCTGATGGAAAAGAGTGTCTTATTAAGCATATTCCGGCATTTTTCAGAAGGTGGTACTATTCTACATTAGTTGAAAATACAGATCTTTCTCCTGCACTGATTGCAGAATTTGGGAGTAATGAAAAAAGTATTTATCCAGTAATCAATTGCAGTTCATATAATGATTTTAAATATATAAGTATAAATAATATGAGGTTTGGTCTTGACCAGCATCCTTTATGTATTGACTATAGAATTTTAATTGAATTTTTTAAAAATGGCGTTGCACTTAATGACAGACTTGAAATGGATTTTGAGGATATAAAGAAATTAGAAGGGGTTTCAAGTTTTGACAGCGAATATATTACTTATGTAACTATGCTGGGCATAGATATGGGCTATATTGAAAAAATGCCTTCAGTTGGTGCAGATATTTACTGCTCATCAAAAAAATCTCAAAAAATTTATGATATGGAGAATGAAGAACTTCTTAGAGCTCTTTTTGAAAAAGCGGTTGGTGTTGCTTCTTCTTATTTAAGCGATGAGTTTATGGGGGAAAGACATTTTGTGCCTGATGGAATTATAATGAGTTGGATTGCGACTACACCGACTGTAGATGAGATTTTTACAGATGCTTATGGAGAATTTTCAATTGAAATTTCAGAAGGAACATCTGTTGAGGAAATGAATGAGATGCAGAAAGCTTTGACAGCAAAGGCTTATACAAGAGGTATTAATTTAGATAAATGGTTTCTTACTCCTTTCAGTTATTATTTCAGACTGATAGAACCTATTTATATGTATGAATTTTCTTATACTGATGAGATGCTTTTTTTAATCAATGCAGTTAAAACAAATGAAACTATTAATGATGAAACTGTAATTGATTCTGCACTTTATGCACCTTGTACAAAATATAAACTTTCAAAGCTTGGGAAAGAATTTTTTGGAGCTGTATATGATGATAATTCCCCATATTTATTTGAAAATATGAATATTGATGAAATTATAGATTCTGCAACAGCAGCAACAGATGACGGGAAAATAAAAATACTTGATTTATATGAACCTGAATATAATGTATGTACTATAAGATTATCACTTAAAAATGAAGAAAATTTATGGATTGATATTCAGTTAAAGGAAAGTACTACTCTTGATGATCTTCACATGTATATTATGAATTTATTCAGATCTCAGATAATTATATGTCAGGGATACAGGTTTTATAAATTACCTGAAAGTCCTTTTACAGAGTATACGCCGCCGTTTATGGATACAAGGGGACCTCATACAAATGATAATACAATAAGTTCTGTATTAGAAATTGGAGAAAATTTCTTTTATGACCTTTTTACTTTAGACGCCTTTAATGATGAAGACGAAGATACTGAAGGATTAACTATAAATATTGAGCTTATAAATATTTCAAAAAGAGAAAAGGGAGTAATTTATCCAAAAGTAATAGGATTTAGCCCGGAAGCACAAAAAATAAGGCAAAAAAAATAGGTATAATTATAAATTTCTGAGCATATATACTTACGAGGAGGCAGGGATATGTTCAGAAATTTTTTGATTTTGTTATTGATTTTAGCTTTAAGCGGCTGTGGAAAAGGAGCTGTAAATAATACACAAACAGGTACAGTAGGTGTAAATGAACCTATAACAAGGGCTGAAGCGGCAAGAATGGCAGCTCTTAACAGTTACAGTATTGAAGAAATAAATAAAATGGAAAGAAAAATAGAGTTTGAAGATACCGATATAAGCAAATGGTATGACAAATATATAAATGCGGCTTATACGGCAAATCTTATTGCAGGTGTTGATAGTGAGCATTTTGCTCCTGAGGAATACTTATCATTAAGACAGGCACAATTTTTACTTGATAAGTTGAAAGCTAACAGTAAAGTTAAGCTTCAGTATGCACAAGAGGATAAAGACAAGCCTATACCATATAATATTTGGGTTACTGCTTTTGAAAAAAATATGAATACAGAAAAACTTATAAGCAGAACACTTAAAATATATGCGGACAAGTCTAAGTGTAAAAAGCTGGGAGATAATTTTGTTGTAACAGAGCTGGGGCTTACTTATTATGAAGGCTATGAAGTTTTAAGCTGTGACAATGAAATAAATGCTGTTGTCAGCGGCAATACTATTGCAGCTTTAAAAAGCATAAATCCTATAACAGAGTATGATAATATGGAAGTTGTAGAAAAAGGGAATAAATATATTAAAATTAAAGTGCCGGGCGGTACGAGAAAATTTGATGTTGAAAACAGTAATGCAGAAGTTGGTGATACTGTTAAAATTGAAATTGACAATGAGGGCGGATATAGTATAAAATAAATAATGTTAAATAAACAATAAGAAAGGAAAATATTATGCCTCATATTTGTCTTAAAATGTACAAGGGAAGAGATGAAAAAACAAAAATTAAAATCGCAGAGGAACTGGCAGCTGTTTTGGAAAATAACGGAATAAAGAGAAGTTCAATTTCAGTCAGTGTTGTTGATATTGAGCCTGAAAAATGGAAAGAAAATGTTTATGATAAGGATATAAAACAGAATAAAAATATAATTATTATGCCGGGATATGAAATGTAAAAATAGTTTTATTTATATAGTATGTATGCAGTAAATTAAAATGACACTATTCTGGGTTATAGTAAAATACATAAAGTGGATTACTTTTTAATAAATAAAATTAAAAATTTATATTGAGAACAATAAAATAAGGTATCGGCAATTGCCGATACCTTATTTTATTAATATTCAGGTTCAATTAAGTTTATATTTGTCTGGAAAATATTTTCTGCATTTTCAATTTTAATTTTGCCCTTTGTTTTACATGTAAAGTTGCTTACATGTACGTCATGTATAGGCATTTCAGGTAAACCTGAGACTGTAATTGGATTACCAGCTTTTGTACAGTTAATATTGTCTATATAAATATTTTTAAATTCAGGTATTTCCTCAGGAGCTACTTCCTGTCCTTCTTTTGTATCCATATTGTAGCCCATATTAAATGTAATTGCTTCATTATGTATACTAATCATATTAATGTTGTTAATATATATTTTTTCTACAACTCCGCCTCGTCCAAGACAGCTTTTAAACCTGAGACCAATATCTGTACCTATAAATGTACAGTCATTAACATATATATTTTTAAGTCCGCCTGACATTTCACTTCCGGCTACAAAGCCTCCGTGTCCATGATAAACGACACAGTTACGTACTGATATATATTCTGAAGGTACGCCGAGCTTTCTGCCGTCTTCATTTTTTCCTGACTTAATGCAAATAGCGTCATCACCTACATCAAATGTTGAGTTGCTGATTTCAACATATTTGCAGCTGTCAATATCAATACCGTCTGCATTTTGTGCAAACCATGGATTTCTTACACTTATGTTTCTTATTGTAAGATTTGTACAAAGCCATGGATGAATTCCCCATGCAGGTGAATTCTGGAATGTTGGTCCGTCAAGGAGCACCTTATTGCATCGTGTAAGATTAAGCAGCACAGGACGGAGAAAATCATGATACTTTTCACAGGTTTCCTTATCCTTATAAAGCTCCGGATTTGGTATAAGTGTATTGTTTGCTTCAAGAGTTATTTCTGAAGGCCACCATATTGTTTCTTTAGGTCCTTCGTCAACAATACCGCCTTCTGCAACAGTTTCTTTCCAGCTGACTTCTGAAATTTTCCATTTTTTCACAGGTCTCCAGCGTCTGCCGTTGCCATTTATAATACCGTCTCCGGTAATAGCAATATTTTCAAGGTCTTTACCATATATAGGTGATATACAGCGGTACATAAATAATCCCTCAAAACTTGTATTAATAAGAGGGTAATCCTTTGGGTCGTTAGAAAAGAATATAATAGCTCCTTTTTGTAAATGAAGATTTACATTGCTCAAAAGTTCAATAGGACCTGTATACCATACACCGCTTGGGACTACTACTTTTCCTCCTCCATCGGCATTACATTTTTCAATAGCCTTTCTGAAGGCTTCCTGATTATTTGTTCTGGTATCACATACGGCACCAAAGTCTGTAATCGGATAGCAAACGTCTCTGAATGTTGGCAGCAAGACGTCAAATTCCGGCTTTTCCATTTTTTGTTCCTCCTGAAAAATCTTTCTTTTGGTTTTTGTTTTCGCATTAACTTGTATAGCAGGATATGCGAGGGAAATTAAAAAAATGTTTTGCTTATAATTGTTTAAATTCCCATATGTTACATTGTATAACATTTTTTAATATTAGTCTAGTTTTTTTTGAAATTTTGTGTTATGATATAAAAATAGTATATTTTTTCAGGAGAGTGTGATTGAAATGCCTATTAAAGTTTCGGATAATTTGCCTGCAAAGGACATATTGAACAAAGAAAGCATATTTGTTATGGGTGAGGATAGAGCTTTTCACCAAGATATAAGACCGCTTAAAATATTAATTCTTAATCTTATGCCTAATAAACAGGAGACAGAGGTGCAGCTGCTTAGAATATTAAGTAATTCTCCGCTGCAGCTTGAAGTCAGCTTTCTTCATATGGAAAGTCACACATCTAAAAATACTTCAGAGGAATATCTTGCAGAATTTTATAAAGTATTTGATGATGTAAGAAATGAAAAATTTGATGGTATGATTATTACAGGAGCACCTGTAGAGCAAATGCCTTATGAAGAAGTGAACTATTGGCAGGAGCTAACTAAAATTATGGAGTGGAGTAAAACAAATGTACATAGTACATTCCATATATGCTGGGGGGCTCAGGCGGGACTTTATTACCATTATGGTATACCAAAGTATAAGCTTGATAAAAAAATGTTTGGTGTGTTCCCACATACAAAAATATATAACCATGTAGACCTTTTAAGAGGTTTTGATGATATATTTTATGTTCCTCATTCAAGACATACTGAAGTAAGAGTTGAGGATGTGGAAAAGGTTAAAGAGCTTAATATTTTATCAAAATCCGATGAATCGGGACTTTACATAGCTGCAAATGATGATTTTAGTCAGATATTCGTAATGGGTCACTCTGAATATGAAACAGATACTCTGGCAAATGAGTATTTCAGAGATAGGGATAAGGGGATGGAAATTGATATTCCAAAGCATTATTTTAAAAATGATGATCCAAAGCAGGGACCTATTGCTCTTTGGAAGGCTCACAGCAGTTTGCTTTATACAAATTGGCTTAATTATTGTGTATATCAGAATACACCTTATGATATTAATAAAATAGGAAAACAAGCCTGAGTAATATTAAAAATTTTATTCAGGAGCCATATACGAATTTAATAACAGTAAAAAAGGAATTATAAAAACAATAATTCCTTTTTTATTGTCTATAAAAACAATAAAATTTGGGAATTTAATACACATTATTTGAATGAATTATTTAAAACATAATAATGTTATTATTGGTGATAAAATTTGATTAAATTTATACAAATGTCAGTTTTTGTTGTATTGTGTTTTAACTGTTTTTGTTATTGCTGAAAATGATAAGGTTATGCTCAATATGTTGAGTATAGTAAATATTTGTTTCATAAATTATACTAAATGAGGTGATAAATAAAATGATTAATTATGAACCGCTTTGGAAAACAATGAAAAGAAAAAACATAACTACATATACCTTGATTAACAAGTATAATTTCAGCAGTAATACCATACATAGATTAAAGCATAATATGGGATCATCAACTTTATTAATAAATGATTTGTGCAGAATACTTAATTGTCGTGTTGAGGATATAATGAGTTATGAACCTGATGATAATGAAAAAAGTACGCAATGTTAAAAAGCTTATTTAAGATAAGTGTTCTTGTTGTACTTAAATCTGTGTAAGTATTGCTGTACATATTTTCTGATGAAAATGTAGAGCATATTTAATATCGTCAAATTAATTATTAAAATGCGGAAAAAGTGCAAGACTATTTCAATAGTCCTGCACTTTTTTATTTAAAAGTTTATGTAAAGAAATGGATAATTTGTTCGAAAATGTATAATAATCGAAAAAAAATTCTAATTATTGTTGATTTGCTCTATTTATTGTGATATACTAACAGCAAGGAGTTGATAGCATGAGTGACTTTAAAATAGTTTCTAAATACAAGCCCACAGGTGATCAGCCAAAAGCAATTGAAAAGCTGGTTGATGGACTTAATGAGGGTAAAAAATTTCAGACACTTTTAGGTGTGACAGGAAGCGGTAAAACCTTTACTATGGCTAATATAATAGAAAAGGTAAACAGACCGACACTTGTAATTGCACATAATAAAACATTGGCAGCTCAGCTTTATAATGAGTTTAAGGAGTTTTTTCCTGAAAATGCTGTGGAATATTTTGTATCTTACTATGATTATTATCAGCCCGAGGCATATGTTCCTTCTACTGATACTTATATAGAAAAAGACAGTGCTGTCAATGATGAAATTGATAAGTTAAGGCATTCTGCTACTTCTGCACTTTTTGAAAGAAAAGATGTTATTGTTGTTGCAAGTGTAAGCTGTATTTACGGCTTGGGTGCACCTATTGATTACAATACAATGACTCTTTCTATAAGACCAGGTATGCAGAAAAGCCGTGAAGAAGTATTGCAAAGACTTGTTGAAATACAATATACAAGAAATGAAATGGATTTTCAAAGAGGTACTTTCAGAGCTAAAGGAGATGTGGTTGAAGTTATACCGGCAGGGAATGATGATACTGCAATAAGAATTGAATTTTTTGGTGATGAAATTGACCGTATAACAGAAATTGATGTACTGACAGGGGAAATAAAAGGAAGAAGAAATCATATATCTATTTTCCCTGCATCTCACTATGTAACATCAGGAGAAAATTTGAAAAGAGCATTAAAAGATATAAGTGCTGAGCTTGATGAAAGGTATGCTGAATTAAAGGCACAGGATAAGCTTTTAGAAGCACAGAGAATATTGCAAAGAACAAACTACGATATGGAAATGATGCAGGAAATGGGATTTTGTTCAGGAATTGAAAATTATTCTCGTCATTTGGACGGCAGAGAACCCGGAAGTATGCCTAACACATTAATTGATTATTTCCCGGAAGATTTTCTTATAATAGTAGATGAAAGTCATGTAACTATACCTCAGATAGGCGGTATGTATAACGGTGATAGATCTAGAAAGACTACTCTTGTAGATTTTGGCTTCAGACTGCCTTCGGCATTGGATAACAGACCTTTGAAGTTTGAAGAATTCGAGGGTAAAATTAATCAAATGATATTTGTATCTGCTACACCGAATAAATATGAACAGGCACATACACAGCAGGTTGTTGAACAGATAATAAGACCTACAGGACTGCTTGATCCTGAAGTAGAGGTCAGACCTGTTGACGGACAGATAGATGACCTTATAAGTGAGATAAATAAAACTGTTGCAAAGGGAAATAAAGTGCTTGTAACTACACTGACAAAGAGAATGGCAGAAGATTTGACACAGTATCTTAAAGAAAGCGGTATAAGGGTAAATTATCTGCATTCTGATATTGACACTCTTGAGCGACTTGAAATAATAAGAGATTTAAGGCTTAATGTGTTTGATGTGCTTGTGGGTATAAATTTGCTTAGAGAAGGTCTTGATATTCCTGAAGTAAGCCTTGTGGCTATAATTGATGCTGATAAGGAGGGCTTCCTTAGAAGTGAGACTTCACTTATACAGACTATAGGACGTGCAGCGAGAAACGCAGAAGGTCACGTTATAATGTATGCAGATACTATGACAGATTCTATGCGTAAAGCAATTACTGAAACTAACAGACGTCGTTATATTCAGGAAGAGTATAATAAAGAGCATGGTATTGTACCTAAAACAATAAAGAAAAAAGTACATGAAATTATTGCTGCAACTGAAGGTGTTACAAAGAAGAAAGCTGATATTTTGGACAAAGATCCTGAATCTATGTCAAGAGAAGAACTGCTTGCAGCTATTAAGAAGATTGAAAAGAGTATGAGAAAGGCGGCTGCTGATTTGGACTTTGAAAAGGCTGCTGAACTCAGAGATAAAATGATTGAGATGAAGAAAATCAGTTTGCTTTAGTAATATAAATATATTTGATTAATATTTAATATTTGACTAAATTT
>CAJKOJ010000058.1 GCA_905201505.1 uncultured Eubacteriales bacterium
AGTTGAACCTTACTTTTTATTTTTATCTGTTACCTATCTATTGTACCTCAACATTTCTAAAATATTTTTTAGCAATTTAACTCGTTAAATTTTTCACCAATTTTCTGACCCATTTTAACAGGATATTCTTCGATACTGTTTAAAATGTGGCTGCTAATTTTTATGGTATTTTCTTTAAATAACAGCACAATTGTTGAGCCACCAAATTCAAATCTGCCCTTTTCCTCTCCCCTTGCAAAAGTGTATTGTTTATGATAGTTACATATTCTTCCTACCATCATAGCACCTATCTCCATATATATAACCTTTCCAAAGTTCCGCGTTTCAAGTACCGTATACTCTCTTGTATTCATTTTATAAACCGGCACATTTTCAACAGCAAAGGGTTGTACAGTATGGTACACACCTTTAATACGTATATTTTCGCCTTTATTTCCATTGTCAATATAACAATATCTGTGATAATGACTTGGTGTCAGTCTAAAAACAAGGCATTTTCCGCCTTTATAATTCTCGGCGAGTTTTTCATTTTGTAAAAGAGTACCTACTGTGTACCTTGAATTTTTAATATCCAAAACTGTATTCCTGTCAATGTCATAAACGCTTAATAACCCATCGCAAGGGCTTATAAGAACATTATCATTTTTATTTACAGGTCTTGCACCATCTTTAATTTTTCTCGTAAAAAATTCATTAAAGCTTTTCCATTTTTCAATTTTAAAATCATTTAAGTCTATTTTTCCTTTTTTTATAAATGGCTTTACAAAAACAACAGACAGCCTGCTGTCAAGCAGTCTGCCTGCAATTTTAGATATAAAAGGCAATGTCATAAATTTTATAATAATTCTTCCCCACACTGTCTTATATAACCTTACCATACAATTCTCCCTCCAAATCTGTAAAAAAGGAAAAATATTGCTACACCAAAAAGGGCACAGGCAAGCATACCATAAAAATATGGTTTTTTAATTTTAACCTTGCTTATAAAAGCAATTCCTACCACAAGAAGACAAACACTGTAAAGCCTTACCATTGAAAATTTTGTAGGAATATCAAGAAGTAAAAATGTCGGCAAAAGTATAGCAATTGACGTTACAGGCAGTCCTGTATAGTATTTTCTTTTTTCATCAGTACCCTTAGTTCTGTTAATTTCCTGTACATTAAAATACCCAAGTCTTATAACAGCAGCAAGAGCATAAAAACCCATAACCAAAGTTCCCTGTAAACTTTTAATCCCTATAGAAAATCCTATTACAACAGGAAAAATACCAAAACATACAAGGTCACACAAGGAATCAATTTGTATACCAAAGGATTTTTCATCCTCAGTTCTGTTCTTCTTAGTTCTCGCAATAGTTCCGTCAAACATATCACAAAGTCCGCACAGCATTAGACAGAGCACAGCTACCCTTGGATTTTGCTGTAAAGCCTGCATCATTCCAAAAACAGCTGATAACAGCCCTATATATGTTAAAATCACAGTATAATTATAATATCCCAACATCATTATCCCCCCTATTAAAGAGCAAGTCCTTTAAAAATCTGCATAATATATAAATTGTACTTACAACAAACGGCAAATAAAAATTAATGCCTCTTACAAGGAGCAGTGCCGGATAAACCAGTAATTTGCCAAACACAGCATCATACAAAAGAATAAATACACTTTCACTCACTCCTACAGCACCGGGCAGTGGCATCATTTCTACTGACAAGGACATTACAATCTGTATTGCCAATA
The DNA here is from genome assembly GCA_905201505.1 of uncultured Eubacteriales bacterium. Taxonomy (GTDB): domain Bacteria; phylum Bacillota; class Clostridia; order Lachnospirales; family CAG-274; genus Gallispira. The sequence goes on from CAJKOJ010000058.1 coordinate 1,742, forward strand.
TCTGAAACAAAGATGTACCCCTTAATCCAAAAGATTTATATACAAAATATGTTATTATCAGCAGACATACTCTCTGCAGCAAAAGCACAGCAAACATCTTTAATACAACTGCAGGATTTCCTTTAAAAAAATCTGCACACTGTCCATATTTTGTTTTTTGCTCAACAACTTTAGCCATAAATACATCTGCATTTTTTATTATACGCAGTTTCAAAAGTATTACAAGCACAACCTTTTCTATTACCCAAAACAGATTGTTTGAAAACATAAGTAAAAGCAGCATTCCCACAAAAACTATATTTATAAAAACACCCAGATACAATAAAAACCTTACATACCCAATAATGCTGAATACATAACTAAAACTGCACATAAGAAAAGTTCCGCCCATAAATAAAAGTCCTATTTTATATAAAGCCGTAACAGCCATAAGAACCATTGCAATATCCGCAAATTTATATTTATCAGACTTCATAGCAATTGCAACCATCGGCTGCCCGCCCGTATTTGACGGTGTTATTCCGCTGAAATAAATTTCTGTAAGTGAATATTTAAAACATCGCCTGTAAGGCATTTTATACCCCATTGAATTGACAGGTACTTTTATTGCATAGCCACCAAGGAATACATATAATGTAATAGCTGATATTGCAGCAACCAGGTACCACTTATTTACACTCTTTATAATATTCTTTATTTCTGACAAATCCTGATTTCTGAATAAAAATTTAAAAGTCAGTATAATAAGCACCAGCATTATAATCATAAGTGCTATATTTCTCAAGGCTTTGCTTTTTTCACTTTTACCCTTCACAAAATCCCACCAATCAAACAATCTATATACATATTACCACAATTTTTAAATTTTCTCAACATATATTATACATTCATTCCAAAACCCTTAATTACAAATTTTACCATAATCCCAAACTTTATATCTATCTTTAACTTTTTCTTATTCCTTTTTAGTTTTACAATTTTTTACGTCCCTCTTACGTCTGTTTTACAGCATCCGTCTTTCTACATATATATTTATATTTTTACAATTTATCAAAACCCCCTGAACAAATACAAATTTGTTCAGGGGGTTAATAAATCAGTCAATATAAATATTTACTTATTTTGCAGAAAATTCATAAGAACTATCAAGTGCTTTCTGTAAAATCTGTGCAACATCTTTACTTGTTATCTCATTACTTCCTGAAACCTTAGCCATTTCTATTTGTTCGGCTGTAAGTGTTGACTTTTCAGGAGTTAATACATACTCTAATACTTCAGCAGCATCGAGTACAGTAACTTTTCCGTCACTATCCACATCACCGCTGCCAATTTCAACCTTATTCTCAACAAGTGAAATATTACTGAACTTAGTTGCATTGTATTTAACAAGTGACATTGTATCCTGAGCTGCATCAGTAGCAAATCCCACATAAGCAGTCTCCGGCAAACTTGTTGTAAATGAATCCATCTTATACCAATTTAAACCATCAAGCGAAGCTGAAAGAGTAACAACCTGACCCTTTCTCTCAATTCTTGCAAAACCATGATTAGATTCCTTATCAATTCTTACAATAGGTACACCAAGCATATTATTAGTGTATCCCACAGGTCCTCCGTCAGAAATTCTCATCATTGTTCTTACATTTTTAGCCTTGACATCTGCTCCTGATATATCTTTAAAGCCTGTATAGTCTTCACCTTTAATATAAGTAAGTGATGCCATATAGAATTCACTAACAGGATCAAGGCTGCCTCTTATCATAAGTCCTGACTGCTGTAAGTAGTCAAGCTTAGCAAGATTATCAATCTCAGCAGTAAGTGTAAAGTCGCCTGTTACTTCTTTATAATTAAAGTGGAAAGCATCAGGAGCCTGCTTAGAGCTTGTATTTAATATACCAATATGACCGGCACCAGAAGATACAAGGGTATTACTTTCAGAATCATAGTAATCTCCGCCCTTAGCCCCAACTGCACCAATATCCTCAGATTTAAAACCGTCTAAGTTACTATTCTGACTGCTTTCAACAACAGTAATAAGGTAAGGAGTAGAAATACCATTTCCCTTATTTCCTTTTACACTTACAGCCAAATTATATACACCTGGCTCAACGTCATCAGGAATTGTAAATTTATCTGTATTTTCAGCAATCACCTTATCGTTTAATAAAATCTTAAAACTGTCATAAGCACCTTCAACGCTCTTTGCAATACTGTACTCTGCACCCTTAGTCAGTGTATAGTTATCTTGAGCATTTGTTACTGCATTATCACCGCTTAAACCATTTAATTTTACAACAGGATTTTCAGGAGCAGTAAGAGTAACTGTACTTTCTTCCCACTCACCTAAAAGGTCGTTAGCATAAACTTCTACATTAGTATATCCACAGTAAGATTTTGTTTCATCTGTTACAATAGCAACTGCGTCACTTTTATCATTAGGATTAAGTCCGTGAGAAGTTTCCCATTCATCAGGTATACCATCATTGTCTGTATCAGTAAGTGCAGCAACACTTTCAAATGTACCGATACCGCCTGCTTCAAACTGGTCATTTATATATCTGCCTGTACCTGTTTTTACTTCATTTACAAGTCTTGCATCCTGTGCATCTCTTGCATAACTTGCACCAACATTATCCATAACCTTTTTATATGCCTCATCAGCACTTGTTGCATTGTATGGGTTAACAAGCTTAACAGGAGCAGTAAGTATATATGGATTTGAAATATCGTAGAAGCCAAGAGTATTATCTGCTGTAACTTCAGCACTTGAAGTCATTACATTATCCTTAAAGTAATACTTACTTGTCACACCGTCAACATCAAATATTCTTGTATTAACTTTTTCAAGAGTATTTGGTCCCGGTTTATAATAGTTGCCTACTATATTAGTATTTCCGCTTCCTCTTTCACCGCCGTATCCTGAGTTATGTCCCCAGTTGTATATTACATTGTTAGAGAATTCAAGCTTATTTCCATAATTGATATTGTTATATGTAAATCCGCCTTCAAATCTTGGATTTCTTGTACCATGGTTTGCCCAAAGGTTATGTGTATATGAAACATCTGAACCATTAAGTATAGAACCCATACCATGCTTAGCTTCACTTTCACCTGAAATAATTTCGGCATCAGAATTATTTATACCGTTTTTATCAGGGAAGGCCATACTATTTGCAATAATATTATACTGAATACTTGAGTTAATAATTTCCTTAGCTGTAAAACACTCATCAACACCCCAGCTGAAAGTACAATGGTCAATTACAATATTTTCACCTGTAGCAGTTGCCGCATCCTGGTCATATCCCTCTCCCAAACGGAAACGAATATATCTTGCAATTATATTTTCACCGTTAAATTTAGCTGAACCGCCATAAATTGTAATGCCTTCTCCCGGTGCTGTCTGACCAAGAATTGTGGTATTGCTTCCAATATTAAATCTTCTTGCACTCTTGCTTGCATTTGGGTCAATATTTATTACGCCGTTTACTGCAAAAGTTATAATTCTAGGATATACTTTATCTCCGTCTGTTCTGTCACGTCTTTCAAGTCCATATCTTAAAGAACCTGGCTCAGGAGCAGAAACAGAATCTGAAAGATTTGTTACAACATATACATCAGCAGGCTTGTCCGCTGTTCCTCTACCTCCCTGGGCATACTTACCGCCGCCCTCAACTGTAGGGAATGCAGGATATTTAACAGCACCCTTAGGAGTTGTGATTGTAGTTGTAAATTCCTTAAAGTTTTCACTTGTATTTGCCGCATTTGTTGCAGTAACTCTTATCAGATATTCTGTGTCATCTTCAAAACTACCTGTAAGAGCTTCTACATACTGATCTTCAAGGAAGAAAGTATTTCTTGCATCCGGCTTAAATGTACCGTCATCCTGTACTCTGTAAAGTTTCTTACCATGATTTACAGAAGTAAGCATATGATCCAATGTCCAATTCTGTCCATCCTTAGAATACTCAATTTTATATGCAGTAGCAAAACTAGTAGCAACTACTGTATCATCAACATAAGCATCCTTAATTTTTTCATTTGTCTTAGGATCAACGCAGACAACAGGATACTTTGCCTCCTTATTAGTCATACCAAAAAGAACATTACAGTCGCCTGTATTAAGCTGTGTAGGATTACCAGTATGACTTCCGTCTATTTTCCAACCCGGATACTCAATAATCATACCCTGTGTAGGATAAGTCCATCCGCCTTTAGGGTCCCCCCACTGAGAGTTTGACTCCAGAGGATTTGCATCTATAAGCTTACCCTCCTTATCAACAGCCGGCCAGGTAATAACTACCTTTTCCCCTTCAATACTTGCTTCAAGATCTGTAGTTTTTCTGTAATTATAACTACCGTCTTCCACACTGTATCTTGCAAAAACATTTACACTTGTCAGTGTAAAAACCATAACCAAAGCCAAAGCTAAGGCTATCAACCTCTTCATCATAAATTTTATCTCCTTTCTTTTTTTATATAAATATTATACCATACAAGGCAAAAAATGAAAAGTAATAATATGTTAATTTTATTAACTTTACTCTTGATTTTTCTAAATAAAATAAGCAGACATTAAATCTGCTTATTTTAAACATTTATATAAAGTCACATATTAAAAAACATTACATATCTGTTCGCCGGGGATTTTATTATTGTATACATAACTGTATATCATATCTCTGTATTCATATACAGTATTCTGAAGTTCAGCCTGCTTTGCTGCATCAGGAACTGTAAGATTTAAGTCTCCGGGTGTATCTTCCTGTCCGCCGTTAAAGCTGTAGAATACACCATTCATACTCTTAGCACTCATTTTATCCATCCAATAATTCTGACCGTTATTAAAACTTAATGCATTCTCAATATCATACTGAGCAGAACCATTATTCTGATCAAACCCCTTTGCAGGCTTCTGATTAGGTGTATTTTCATGGTCAAAAGCTATACAATTTTTAATATATCTGTAAGATGAACTTGGAGTTTCAGCTGAACCAAACTTAAATCCGTTAGGATTTCCCTTCCAATTTCCGCTGTGTATATTATCATAAGTATTGCTTGTACCCAAGAGCTTTACTGTAACCTTAGGCCAGCTTGACACATTATGTGCATTAAAATCCTTTTCAAATTCAGGATAGCTGTCCAGTATAGCCTGTACATAAAGCAAATTCTTATCTAAAGCAAATCCGTGTTCATAGTCATATTCTCCTGTGAATACATAAGGATTACCGTTATTCCATGCAAGACACTCTACATACTCAACACTGCCTATATAAGGTGTACCTCTGTCATAGCTGTCCCAACCATCGTCACTGTTTTCCCACGCACGGCAGTTGTAGAACTTATTTTGTTCTCCAGCATTAAGTTTTACTGAAAATCCGTCAGCATCTGCACCGTTTTTCTGTACTAAGTCACCGTTTCTGTAACTGTCAACAAAACGGAATGTATTATGAGAACCACCGTTGGTAACAGACACACCTGAATTGTTGTTATATCTGAACACACAATTTTCAAATGTAGAATAACCTGAACCTGAACCTGAAATTCTTATACCGCAGTCACCTGCATTCTGAATAATAATATTTCTAAATGTATAATAGCTTCCGCTTAATGATATACCTGTGCCGCCTGAGCCTGAACTTTTAAGACTGTCTCTTAAAGGAGCAAAATCAAGTACGGCTGCTGTTCCGTCATCATTTGTTAAACCATATATTTCTGTATTTGCATTTGAATTTTGCAGCTTTAATCTTTCAGAACACATTATTGTACCTTTAATGTAAATTTTATTGTTCTTCTTTGCTATTTCAGTCTTTAAATCATTAAAATTATCTACAACAACTCCATCAGAAGTATCCCCGTTAAATGTTGTTGTTTCTGTTGTAGCGTCACTTACTGTTGTAGTTTCACTTACTGTTGTACCCTCTGTTGTGGATTCTGTTTCCGGTGTTTCACCATTTATGGAAATTTCATAAATATTTATACCGCTTCCTGCAGAATACATATATATCTTTCCTGTATAATTAATTTCAAAGCTGTATCTTCTTCCTGTTGTATCAGCAGATAAAGTCTTTAATACAGTACCATCCTCGGCTGCAACATTAAGTGTTCTTACAGTTGTGCCGCTTGATTTAATTGCCACATCAATTTTATTCTGACCATTTATATCAAAAGCAACAGACCTATAATCCTTATTGCCTGAGCCGCCCAGGTTAAGAGCATTAATATATGTAACACCGTTTATTTTTTCATCTGCAGCAAACATAGTCATAGGTTTTGCCGCTGTTGCATAGAGTTCAAGACCGTTTACAACAATATTTGATGATATTGTTTCACTAAGCTTTGTAAACTCGTCATTACTCATATTCCAGCTTCTGCTATCAGATGTTGTTGTTTCTGTTTCAGCTTCAGTGGTTGTTTCTGTCGCTGTTTCAGTTGTTGCTTCTGTTACTGTTTCTGTTACATCTTCTGTTGTTTCTTCAGTTGTTACAACACCGCTTGGCACATATTCTTTATCAAGTACCATCTGCAATATTTCAGCAACATCAGCAGAGTCTAAAACACCGTCTTTATTCAAATCCATATACTTCATATAGTCTGGATTACTTTCAACAGGCATTGTCTCATTTTTCAATACCTTGTTAAGACATACAGCTGCATCAAGTATATCTACTTTTCCGTCGCTATTTGCATCTCCGTATACAGCACTGTCTGCACTTGCATATACAAGGCCTGACATCGCCATTACAGCAGTTAATAATAAACTAACAATTTTTTTCATATTTATCCTCCTGAATTTTTAGATATACTATACACTATCACATTTCAATAACATATTCAAGCTAAAAAATTGACAATAATTTAGCAAATTAACTGTAAATTTATACTATATTAAAAGCACAAAAGTATCATTGTCTTATTTTCTGAATTTATATTTTATTGACATTCATAATTTACAGTTATATAATGATTATATATAATTCTATGGAGGGTCCGTATGAAAAAGATAGTTTTAACCGGGGGAGGAACAGCCGGTCATGTGACGCCAAATATAGCACTTATTCCCCATCTTCAAAAAGCAGGCTATGAAGTTTATTACATAGGCAGCAAAGGAGGTATGGAAGAGGAACTTATAAAAAAGTGCAATATTCCTTACTATGGTGTAAGCTCAGGAAAATTAAGAAGATATTTAGACAAAAAGAACTTTTCAGATATATTTAAAGTTGTAAAAGGCATATTTCAGGCTAAACATATTATTCACAAAATAAAACCTGATGTTGTTTTTTCAAAAGGAGGCTTTGTCGCTGTCCCTGTAGTTATAGGTGCGGCAATGAATAAGGTCAGAGTAGTTGCTCATGAATCTGACATTACTCCGGGACTTGCAAATAAACTCGCAATGCCCTTTGCAACAGCTGTATGCACCACATTTCCGGAAGCTGTAAAGCATATTAAGGATAATAAGGGCATTTATACAGGCACACCTATAAGAGATATGCTTTTTACAGGAACCAAAGAAAAAGGTCTCAATCTCTGCAATTTCAGTGGAAATAAACCTATAATGCTTATTATGGGCGGTTCCCAGGGCTCTGTTAAAGTAAACAATTCAATAAGAGAGCTTTTAAATAAACTTTTACCTAAATATGATATTGTACACCTTTGCGGCAAGGGAAATCTGGATAAAGGGCTTTTAGACAGAGCAGGATATGCCCAGTTTGAATATATTTCAGATGAACTTCCTGATATATTTGCAATGGCTGATTTTGTTGTATCGCGTGCCGGTTCCAACGCAATATGTGAGTTCCTAGCCCTTCATAAACCAATGCTTCTTATTCCGCTTGGCAGAAACGCAAGCCGCGGAGACCAGATTTTAAACGCTGAAAGTTTTAAAAAACAAGGCTTTGCAGAAGTCCTTGATGAAGAAATAATGACAATGGGAAGCCTTTTTGACACAATAAATAAAATATATGATAACAGAGAAATATATATAAACAATATGAAAAACTCTCAGGCATCAGACGGAATTAATGCGGTTATGGAAATTATAAATGCAGCCGCTGAAAAATAAGGAGGATATTCAAATGAAAAAACTATTATTAATTTTGGCAGCATCTATGCTCATTACAACTGCAGCAATGGCAGCAGAAAGTGTAAATGTTACAGTAAATAATACACCTGTAGATATGCAGGGTATTATACTAAACGGCAGAACAATGGTTCCTGTAAGAGGAGTTTTTGAACAGCTTGGATATACAGTTGAATGGAACTCTGATACAAAAACCGCTGTTCTTACAAAAGGTTCTGATATTGTTGAAATGACTGACGGAAACAGTTACTTCACCTGTAATGGTGACAACATTACTCCCGACGTTCCTCAGCAGATTGTTGACGGCAGATTTATGCTTCCTTTAAGAGCTGTAGGCGAAGCATTAAATGCAGAAGTTGATTGGGATGCCGAAACAAAAACAGCGTCAATTAATCTAAGTACCGGTCTTAAAGTAGCAGATACATTAAATCTTGACGAATTATTTAAATAAATCTTCATCCCGTCATTTAAAGACGGGATTTTTAATGGTAATAATATATAATAGAGGAGATTAATAAAATGCCTGATTTTTTTGCTTATCCTACAGTAAACAGTTGGGATGAGAACGTATTTAAACTTACACCAAAAGGAATAATAACAGTTATAGTTTTGATAACTTTGCTTATAATTTTTGCAGTTATTTTACAGCCAAAAAAAGCCAAAAACAAATCCTTTTCAGTAAAACAGCTTGTTTTTTCCGCAATAGCAATGGCACTTGCTCTTGTCACATCAATGATAAAACTTTTTGATATGCCTTTAGGCGGCTCTGTTACATTGATGAGTATGCTTTTTATATCGTTAATTGGATACTGGTACGGACCAAAAGCAGGTTTAATGACAGGTTTTGCTTATGGTCTTTTGCAGTTTGTAATCGAGCCGGTTTTTTACACAATACCACAGCTTATTGTCGATTACCCTTTGGCTTTCGGAGCCCTGGGTCTTTCAGGTTTTTTCTCTGACAAAAAACATGGTCTTCAATTAGGCTATATTGCAGGAGTATTGGGTAGACTTACTTTTTCATGGCTTTCAGGTATAATCTTTTTTGCCTCTTATGCCGCATCTTACAATATGAACGCACCACTATATTCGCTTTTATACAACGGCTCTTATCTTTTTGCAGAGGCAGCCATAACACTCGTTATTATTTCAGTTCCTTCTGTGTCCAAGGCATTAGGATATGTCAGGAACACAGCAAAAAACAATAATTAAAATTCGGCTGTCCTTCAAAGGACAGTCTTTATTTATTAACAAGGAGATAAAAATATGAACAAAAAACAAAAAGCAATTTTATACATTATCCTTTCAGCCTTTTGCTTTGCACTTATGAACTGTTTTGTAAGACTTTCTGGAGATTTACCAACTATTCAAAAAAGCTTCTTCAGAAACTTTATAGCAATGATTGCCGCAGGCTTTATTCTTTTTAAAAGCGGCACAGGTCTAAGCTATAAAAAAAAGGATATTCCTCTTTTAATACTTCGCTCTGCAATGGGCACAATAGGTATACTGGGCAACTTTTATGCTGTTGACAAACTTAATCTTTCAGACGCCTCAATGCTTAACAAACTTTCGCCGTTTTTTGCAATTATATTTTCAATGTTTTTTCTAAGAGAAAAACCACGCTTTATACAATACTTAGGTGTAATTATTGCGTTTATAGGCAGTCTTTTTATAATAAAGCCAACACTTGAATTTACAGCTGTTTTTCCTGCCCTTGCTGGTACAATAGGCGGAATGGGTGCAGGTGCAGCTTACACAGCAGTCCGTGCTTTAGGTCAAAGAGGAGTAAAGGGTCCTTTAATAGTTTTCTTCTTTTCCTCTTTTAGCTGCATAGTTGTACTTCCATGGGTTATTGCAGGTTTTAAACCTATGGAATTATGGCAGCTGGGATTTCTCCTTTTGGCCGGTATTGCTGCAACAGGCGGACAGTTTACAATTACTGCTGCATATTCAAATGCTCCGGCAAAGGAAATTTCAATTTTTGATTATACACAGATAATTTTTGCCGCTGTATTAGGTTATTTTATTTTTGCTCAGACACCTGATATATACAGCATAATAGGCTATTTTATTATATGTGCGGCATCTGTAATTCTTTTTATTTACAACAACAAAGAATAATCATTATTTTTAATGATATTG
>CAJKOJ010000059.1 GCA_905201505.1 uncultured Eubacteriales bacterium
ACTTATTCTCGCTGATAAGTGTGATGTAAGATACACAAGGGTAAGAAACAGAGATCTTGCAACATTTGATATACACGACAGAGTTAATTTTTCAGTTAAAGATTCCGATATGATTATTACAGAGGACAAAAGTGAAATTATATTATCTCTTGTTATTGATACTGAATTTTGTTCTGTAATGGATTATTTTGAAATATTTATAGGAAGAATGCTGCTCTGTAAAAAAGCAGCTGAAAAACTGGGATTGAGGTTCAGACTGGTTATAAACGGACAGAAATTATTATAATAAATATAAAATGAAAAGCCGTATTAAGTTATGTTGTTCAGTAAGCAGTAAAAATATGAAACCTTGTAATAAAAATTACGGCTTTTCTTAATTGATGAAAGGAATTGCTGATATGGCTAAGTCAAAGGATAAGGATGTTAAGACTAATGCTATGAGAATACTTGAAAAGAATAATATTAGCTTTGAAGTCAATACATACGAGTGTGATGAATTTATAGATGGATTAACTGTTGCACAGCATAACGGGCAAAATCCCGGACAATCTTATAAAACCCTTGTAACAGAAGGTAAAAGCGGTGAATACTATGTTTTTGTTATTCCTATTGCTGAAGAGCTGGATTTAAAAAAGGCTGCAAAGTCTGTTGGAGAAAAATCTGTTGAAATGATTCATGTAAGAGATATTAACAAAATTACGGGATACATAAGGGGAGGGTGTACTCCTCTTGGTATGAAAAAACAATATGAAACAGTTGTTGACAAAAGTGCGGAAAAGTGGAGCAGTATTATTATAAGCGGAGGCAGAATAGGGTCACAAATTATATTAAATCCAAAAGATTTGGTATCTGTAGTAAAAGGAAAGTTTGAAGAAATAATTAAGTGATAGTAAGAACTTCAGGAATGATTTGCCAAAATTGACCGTAATTTGTAAAATAGGTTGAAAAGACTGTGCAATATATGTTACAATGTAGATAAATAATATTATGGAGGTTATTGTAAATGGCTATTATAAATATTTTGGACTGCGGAGCTGTAAGTGACGGCAAGACATCATGTACAGCAGCTATTGCAGCAGCAATTGAAAAATGTGCCAAAGAAGGCGGAGGAACGGTTTTTGTTCCTGCAGGTACATATTTAACAGGTCCTGTTTTTTTAAAGAGTAACATTGAATTAAACCTTGAAGCAGGAGCAACTCTTTTATTTTCTAATGATATTGATGAATATCCTGTTGTTAATTCCCGTTGGGAAGGTGTTAAAAGAGACTGTTACGCATCTCTTATAAATGCCTATAATGAAGAAAATATTTCTATTACAGGAAGAGGTACTTTAGATGGTCAGGGACAGTTCTGGTGGGATTTGTTCAGAGCTAAGGAAAATAAGTATCCAAGACCTAAAATGATTGCACCTTATGAATGTAAGAATGTTCTTATTCAAGGAGTTACATTAAAGAATTCACCAAGCTGGACAATAAACACAATTCTTTGTGATAATATAACTATTGACAATGTAACTATTAATAATCCGTATGATTCACCTAATACAGATGGTATTGACCCTGAATCTTGTACAAATATTCATATAAGCAATTGCCACATAGATGTAGGTGATGACTGTATTGCTATTAAGGCAGGTACAGAAGATACTGATGAAAGAATACCGTGCAAGAATATTGTAATTAACAACTGTACAATGGTACATGGACACGGCGGAGTTGTACTGGGATCTGAAATGAGTGGTGGTATTGTAAATGTAACAATTTCAAATTGTGTATTTGAAAATACAGACAGGGGTATCAGACTTAAATCAAGAAGATTCAGAGGCGGTGTAGTTGAGGATATAAGAGTTGACAATGTAATTATGGAAAATGTTCTTTGTCCTTTTATTGCAAACCTTTATTATATGTGGGGACCAAGAGGTATGGACCCTGAAACTTGTGATAAAAAACCTGCACCTGTTACAGAGGATACACCTGCTTTCAGAAGACTGCATTTTGCAAATATGACTTGTAAGAGAGTTAATGCTTCAGCTGGTTATTTCTATGGTCTTGCAGAAATGTATGTTGAGGATTGCACATTTGAAAACATATATATTGAAATGGCAAAAGACGCTGTTCCGGGTATTCCTGCTATGCTTGTCGGTGCTGAGGAAGTAAAGGAAAAGGGCTTCTATATGTGCAATACAAGGGGAATTAAATTTAATAATGTTACTGTTGCCGGTGCGGACGGTCCTGCTTTTGAAATAGAGAACAGTGAGGATATGGTATTTTCAAACTGCATTAACAAAAATAATAAATCTGATGCCGAGATGGTTAAGCAGACAAATGTTAAAAATTGCAGGATTATGTAACAAGTCTTTAAAGGAGTTGATGTTGTGATAGCCCCGGAAAATTTAATTGTACTTACAGACAGTAAGGGCAATGAAATAGAAATGGAATTTTTGGACCTTATTGAATATGGAGGCTATGAATATGTTGTTATGGCAGAAGATGGCTCTGATGAAGTAATAATAATGGAGCAGGTGCCTAATGATGACGGGGAAACAGCTACATATAATGATGTATTAAATGATGAGGTTATAAATAAAGTTTTTGAGATTTTTCAAAACAGGTTAAGTGAATAAATTAATTAATAAGGAGATAAGAATTCTGAATTTTTATCTCCTGTTTTATATCAAAAAACTCTGAAAGGATTAAATCCAATCAGAGTTTTTTATTATTTATATTTTATTTTGCTACAATGTTGCAAATTCTTCCAGGTACATATATTTCTTTAATTACCGTATCTGTAATTTTATCGCCGAGAGCTTCCTTTGCGGCTGCAAGAACTTCAGCATTATCTGCATCAGCTGCAACAGTAATATTTGCTCTTACTTTACCGTTAAGCTGAACAGCTATATTAAGGGTGTCCTCTTTAAGCTTGGATTCATCGTATGTTGGCCAAACTGAACGGAATACAGATTCCTTATGACCCAATACTTCCCATATTTCTTCTGCAATATGAGGGGCAAACGGTGAGAGAAGAACAGCTAATGTTTCAAGTGATGACTTGTCAACGCCGCCTGCTTCCTTTGCAACAGCTATAAGCTTATTAGTAAATTCCATAAATCCTGATATTACTGTGTTAAGAGTAAGTGCTTCAAGTCTGTTAGTGATTTCATAAATCATCTTGTGCTTAGCTCTTTCAAGTTCAGGAGTAGGTTCTATAATCTTATCTTTATATTCATCAACAAATTTCCAAACCTTGTTAAGGTATCTGTAAACACCGTCGATACCGTTATCGTCCCATTCAGAGTCTAACTCTGGAGGTCCGATAAAGAGTTCGTACATTCTAAGTGCATCACAGCCATAATTTTCAACCATTTCATCAGGTGATACTACGTTGCCTTTGTTTTTACTCATTTTAGCACCGTCTTTTGTAATCATACCCTGATTAAATAATCTCTTGAATGGTTCATCAAATTCGACTACACCAATGTCATACAAGAACTTAGTATAAAATCTTGCATAAAGTAAGTGAAGAACCGCATGTTCTATTCCACCTACATACATATCAACAGGCATCCACTTTTTAAGTGCTTCTTTGCTTGCAAGTTCTTTATCATTGTGGTTGTCACAGTATCTTAAGAAGTACCATGAAGAACCTGCCCACTGAGGCATTGTGTTTGTCTCTCTCTTAGCAGGAGCACCGCAGCAAGGACAAGGTACATTAACCCATTCATCAATTGCAGCAAGAGGTGATTCTCCTGTATCTGTTGGCTTGTAGCTTTCTACATTAGGAAGTATAACAGGTAAATCCTCTTCAGGTACAGGAACTATACCACACTTTTCACAGTGAATAAGAGGAATAGGCTCACCCCAGTATCTTTGTCTTGAGAATACCCAGTCACGAAGTTTATAGTTTACGGTCTTTTTGCCAAAGCCTTTTTCCTCCATATAGTCAGGAACTTTTGCCTTGGCATCTTCTGAACGCATACCATTAAACTCACCTGAATTAATCATTATACCGGGCTCTGTATAAGCCTCTGTTAATTCTTCTTCTTTGCCGTCTTTGCTTATAACCTGAATAATTGGCAGGTTAAATTTCTTTGCAAATTCAAAATCTCTGTCATCATGAGCAGGAACACACATAATAGCACCTGTGCCGTAATCAGCTAAAACATAGTCTGAAACCCAGATAGGAGTTTTGGCACCGTTTAATGGATTTATTCCATAAGCACCTGTAAAAACACCTGTCTTTTCCTTATCGGTCATTCTTGATACATTAGATTTTGTGCTTGCGTCATAGACGTATTTATCCATTGCTTCTTTATTTTCAGGAGTTGTAATATCCTTAATAATTTCGTGCTCAGGAGCAAGAACCATAAATGTTGCACCATAAAGTGTATCAGGTCTTGTTGTATAAACCTTAATTGCCTTATCTGTGCCCTCAATAGGAAAGTCAATTTCAGCACCATAGCTTTTGCCTATCCAGTCTGCCTGCATTTTTTTAACCTTTGCAGGCCAGTCGAGTTTGTCTAAATCATTTAACAGTCTTTCTGCATACTTTGTAATTTTGAGCATCCACTGTCTTAAATTTCTCTTTGTAACCTGAGAACCACAGCGGTCACATACACCGTTTGTAGCTTCCTCATTGGCTAAAACACACTTACAGCTTGGACACCAGTTAAGAGGCATTTCCTTTTCATACGCAAGTCCATTTTTAAACATCTGTATAAAAATCCACTGTGTCCATTTGTAATAGCCGGGATCGGTAGTATTGATTTCTTTGTCCCAGTCATATATTGCTGCAATATCATTAACCTGTCTTTTAATATTTGAAATACTGTTCTGTGTAGCAACAGAAGGGTGAGTACCTGTTTTTATAGCATAGTTTTCAGCAGGGAGACCAAAGGCATCCCAGCCCATAGGATGAAGAATTTCATATCCCTGTAAAATTTTATATCTGCTGACAACGTCAGAAAGTACATAGCCTCTCCAATGACCAACGTGTAAACCGTTGCCTGAAGGGTACGGGAACATATCCAAGCAATAGTATTTTGGCTTGTCAGTGTTTGTTGGATTTGCAGGATCCTTTTCCCATCTGGCACGCCATTTTTTCTCAATTTCTTTATAATTGTATTTTGTGCTCATTTAATATTTCCTCCATTGTAATATTAATTAAGTATTATACACCTTAAAGGAATAAAATTCAAGTATTATTGGAATTTTTGTATATTTAAAGGCTATTGTATATTAAGCTTGTACAGCCATAGTTATTCTTCTAAAAAAGCATTTAATACATTTAGTGTGCGGTCGCCGTTATCAGGCATTGGTACAAAACCTATATAACAGTCTCTGTCCTGATAAAGGTTGTATTTCTTTAAAAGTGAAGAATTTTTAATATTAATTGCCATAGGTTTGTTTTCTTTAGAGTATGGGTCAATATCATATAATATTTTGCCTTGTGAGTCAAGAGCTGCTATTTCCTCATCAGATAAATAATCACTTAATGGCGTCATATATTCAGAAGATATAAATTTTCTTGTATCTTCTTCATCACCGAAAAGCAAATGAAACTGAGAAGCATAAATATATGTATTGAACTTTTGGTTAAGTTCAGCTTCTACCATTACATCAGTATCATCTGAATAGAAGCTTTGTATGTCTACTGTATATTCCCTTTCATTTAAGTTAAACTTTTTGTTAAGTTCATCTGAAAGTGAATTTATGTCTGATATAGATACAAACTGACCATACATAGCTATACCGCAGTATAAATCAGGGTGCGGCTTAATAAATATAGAATAAATAAGTGAAAGACCTACACCAATCAAAAACAATATCATAAATATTCTTAATTTGTAATATTCCCAAATGTGTTCAATTTTTCCTTTTGTATTTAAATCTTTAAAAGTCATTTTTAATCCTCCACTGTTTGTGATGCTACTTTTAATATTGCTCTTGGAAGAGCGTCCTTTGCTGTACCCCAAGGAACATCTTTGTAGTTATGGTCAAATTTATTTGTAAAATGGTCTACTTCTTTTTCAAGCCGTTTCATATTTTCCAATTGGACAGGGATAACAATGTCTATAAATTTATCATAATCACTCCCGCCAAGCTTTTTTTGTGCCATATTAATAAGCATTGAGAAATGGTTAAGACAAAAGCCATGTGATGATTTTACCTTTTCTTTAATTTCATCATCTTTTTTCCACATATAGAAAAAGGTATCAAAGTACCTGTCAAAATTTGTCTTAATTCTGTTGCAAATATAACAGCTTTCTGATATATTATTAAGGTAAGGTGTGACCTTGTTTTCTCCCTTTGTAGATTTTGAAAACAAACCTTTCTTTTCACCGGATTTTAAATCTGAACAAAGCTTTTCAAGATCGTTGTTGATTTTTTGAATATGTGTATGAAGCATTAATGCAATGCCTAATCTGTTCTGCTCCTTATACATCATATCATAGTGTTTTCCGCAGAAGCCCTGTTTGTTGGTTTCCATACGAATATCGTCCTCCATATATGAGGCTCCAAGCATATAGTCAATGGCATCTTTTTCAAGCTTTTTGTACATATTGCAGAAAGGACATTCTCCGCCTTCCTCAAATCCCTCGTTTACGGGAATTGTGTAAATCTGTTCTTTCATATTAATCACCTCTTATTGAGATTTTAGCATAAAAATAGTAAAATTGAAAGGGTAAAAACTATGAAATATTATGAACTTAATAATACTTTAATATTAGAAGATGTTAATTGTTTTAACATAGAAGAAATACTTGAGTGCGGTCAATGTTTTAGATTTGAAAAAATAAATGAACTTGAGTATAAAATTGTTGCCTATGGCAAAGTACTTAATATAAAACAGACAGGAAATAAAGTAGAAATGTCTCCTTGTAAAGCTGAGGACTATGAAAATATATGGAAAAACTATTTTGATATGGATAGGGACTATAATGAAATAAAAACAGCGGTTTCTGAAAATGATCCGATTATGAAAGAAGCTGTGGAGTATGCAGGCGGAATTAGGCTTTTAAATCAAGAACCTTATGAATGCCTTTTAAGTTTTATTATATCCCAAAATAATAATATACCAAGGATAAAGGGTATTATTGGAAGAATGGCAGAAAAGTACGGAACAAAATCAGGAAGTGATTATCTTTTTCCAAGTTTGTGTCAGCTTAATGCAGCAAGTGAAGAGGATTTATTTGAACTAAGAATGGGCTTCCGTGCAAAATACATAAGAGATTGCCTTGACAAACTTATATCAGGAGAGGTTAAACTTGACATAATTAATGAACTGACTACAGAAGAACTTCTTGATATGCTTCTTAAAATAAAGGGAGTGGGACAAAAAGTTGCTGACTGCACAATGCTTTTTTCAATGGGCAGAAGGGAAGTTTTCCCTACAGATGTGTGGGTAAAAAGAGTAATGGAGCACTTGTATTTTGACGGCAATGAAACAAATATAAAAGATATACATAAATTTGCAAAGGACAAATGGGGTAAGCTGGCAGGCTATGCACAGCAGTATTTATTTTATTATGCAAGAAGTCTTAAAATTGGAACTGAGAAGGAGAAAAAGTAATGTTAGGCACAATAGTTAATGTTGCAGCTATTATTGCAGGTGCCTTGCTGGGACTTGTAATAAAGGATCATTTTAATGAAAAATTGCAGGAAATAACTACACAGGCTACAGGTTTGGCTGTACTGTTTGTCGGAATTTCAAGTGCTCTGGCAAAAATGATGCTTGAGCCATGTAATTCTGTGCTTTTTGTAATAAGCCTTGTTATAGGAGGAATTGTTGGCACCATTCTTGATATTGAAGGGAAAATGAAAAGAATAGGAGATTTTATTGAAAGCAAGTGTAAAGGCGGAGAGGGCTCTGTTTCAAAATCATTTGTTGCCGCAAGTATTTTATACTGCACAGGTACTATGGCAATACTGGGTTCAATAGAAAGCGGTATAAATCATAACTATGCAATATTGTTTACAAAAAGCATTCTGGACGGAATATATGCTGTAATATTTGCATCGACATTAGGTGTAGGGGTTATATTTGCTGCTGTATCTGTATTTATATATCAGGGAACAATAACTCTGCTTGCAGGTTTTGTACAGCCATATATGACAGGTGATGTTATGAGAGAACTTTCGCTTGTAGGGGGAATACTTATAACCGGACTTGGCATAGATATGCTTGGTATGAGAAAAGTAAATGTAGCTAATTTGCTGCCGGCTGTTGCTGTGCCGATAATTTATTATGCTGTAGTATATTTAATATTTTAAAGTACTGATATAACAGGAGAGAAAAATGGAACTTGGAATAATTGCCTTAAGAAAAATGATTGTTATGTTTATAATACTTATTGCAGGTGTTATTGCATATAAAACAAAGCTTGTAACAAAAGAAGGGAACTCTGCATTGTCAAATGTGCTGTTGCTTATTGTAAATCCTCTTGTAATATTTATGGGATTTCAAATGGAGTTTACACATGAGCTATTTATACGGCTGTGGATTAGTATTGGTTTTGCTGTTATAAGTCATATAATAGCAATTATTATTTCTTATACATTTATCAGAAAAAAGGTTATTGATTATGAGATTGAAAGAATTTCTGCAATTTATTCTAACTGCGGTTTTATCGGTATACCTATTATAAATGCACTTTTCGGGCAGGAAGGGGTATTTTACCTTGCTTCTTATATTGCAGTATTTAATATATTGCTTTGGACTCAGGGATATATGCTTATGACAGGTAAAACTGATAAAAGAGTTATAATTAAGGGAATATTTTCCCCTTGTGTTATTGCTGCAATTTTGGGAATAATATGTTTCTGTTTTAAAATACAATTATTTAAGGAGGCTTCAGAGGCTTTTGATCACATTTGTGATATGAATACACCTCTTGCTATGATTATTGCAGGTATAACAATGGCTCAGTCTGAAGTTTTAAAGGCACTTAAAAATAAAAGATTGTATTTTGTATGTTTGCTTAAACTTCTTCTTATACCAATTATATGTGCCTTTGTACTTAAATTATTTAAGGCTGATAATGTACTTACAATGACATCAATAATTGAAATTGCCTGTCCAGTGGGAGCATCCGGAACAATGTTTGCCATAAGATACAAAAGAAATGCAGTATATGCTTCTGAGTTATATGTAATTTCAACCTTGTTTTCAGCAATAAGCCTGCCTGTTGTTATTGCATTGGCAGGGATTATGTAGGAGGAAAACTTATGACAGAAATGGAAAAAATGCTGATCGGTAAAATATATGACAGCAGTGACAGCGAATTGTGCAGATTAAGAGATGAATGTAAGCGTAAAACAGCTTTATTTAATTCAACAGATGATATAGAAAATGCCGGGAGAAATGAAATTATCAAAGGTTTGCTTGGCAGCTGCGGTAAAAATGTATCAATGATAAATGTGCAGTTTGACTATGGTTTTAATACCAGTATAGGTAATAATTTCTTTGCAAATTACAATTTTGTGGTTTTAGACTGTGCTAAAGTTAGTATAGGGGATAATGTGCTTATAGGTCCTAATGTTACACTGGCGACACCTATACACCCTTTGGTGGCAGATGAAAGAAGATGTAAATATGACAAAAGCGGATATGGTCATATTTATGAATATGCAAAACCAATAAATATAGGCAATGATGTATGGATAGCATCAAATGTAACTGTATGTGCAGGTGTAAGTATAGGTAACGGAGCTGTAATAGGTGCAGGAAGTGTTGTTACAAAGGATGTGCCTGCTTATACTATAGCTGCAGGTGTTCCTTGCAGAGTAATAAGAAAAATTACAGAGGAAGATTCTGTTAAGGATTTATTTAGTGAGAGTTAATCAGGTGCTTGTAATGGGAGTTTTGTTATTTCTTTTTTTGTATAAAAATTTATGTCGTGTGTTGACTTTATATTACAATCGTGTTACAATAAACGTAAGCAAATATGCTTCGAATATTTGAAAGGTGGTATTATAGAAATGAATGATGTTTTAAAGAAATTAAGTGCTATCGGTATTGTTCCTGTTGTTGTTATTAATGATGCAGACAAGGCAGTACCTTTAGCTAAGGCTTTGGTTGCAGGCGGTATTCCATGTGCTGAGGTTACATTTAGAACTGCTGCTGCTGAAGAGGCAATTAGAAGAATGGCTCAGGAAGTTCCTGAATTGATTGTTGGTGCAGGTACTGTATTAACTAAGGAACAGGCTGACAAGGCAATTGCTGCCGGTTCTCAGTTCCTGGTTAGTCCTGGTTTAGATTCTGAAATTGTTGAGTATTGTAACGAGAAGGGATACCTTATCACTCCTGGTACTGCTAATCCTAGTGACCTTAACCATGCTGTTAAGCTTGGTCTTGAAGTTGTTAAGTTCTTCCCTGCTGAAGCCGCAGGCGGTCTTAAAATGATTAAGTCTATGGCTGCTGCTTATACTAATCTTAAGTTTATGCCTACTGGCGGTATCAATGCTGCTAACTTAAATAGTTACTTATCTTATGAAAAGATTATCTGCTGCGGCGGCAGCTGGATGGTTCCAGGTAAGTTAATTGATGAAGGCAAGTTTGATGAAATCGTTACTCTTTGTAAAGAAGCTGTTGCTACTATGCTTGGTCTTGAAATGGTACATGTAGGTATCAATACTGAGGATGAGGCAACTGCTATGGCTCTTGCAGAGAAATTTAACAAGTTATTTAACTTCCCAATTGATAACCATAATTCTGCTGTATTTGCTTCTAAGGGTATTGAAGTAAGAAAGCAGATGTTCCTTGGCAAGAATGGTCACATTGCTATTGCTGCTAACTATATGGAAAGAGCTATTAAGTATATTGAGGCTATGGGCGGCGAATTTGATTATGAAACTGCTGTTGAAAAGAACGGCAAGATTAATTCTATCTACTTAAAGGATGACTTTGGTGGATTTGCTGTTCATCTTGTTCAGAAATAATTTATACACATAGTTTAAATAAAATATTAATAAAAAAACCCCGGTTGATAAGCTGTTTAGCTTTGACGCCGGGGTTATTATTATATTATTTGTATGTGAAAGGCAGTAGTCTGAGGTGGAATACTTGCGGTCTGAAAGTTTGCGTGAAATATTCTGACCATTTGTCCCGGTCTCAGTGCGTTTATATTAACAAGTCTGCCGTTTCTGTCTGTAATAGTTGTGTTGTCTGAAATTATAAATTTATTCTGTCTGTTAATGTTGTTAGGCGAACCTGTGTAAATTGCATTTTCAGCAGTATCAACTCGGAATATTCGTCCAGTTGTTACATTAGAGGGTGCTTGTGCAGCTCTTTGTACCATTATTAAAAAGGCATTTGACTGAGGTGGTATACTACGGGTCATAACCTGAGAAAATACTGCATTTATTCTCATACCTTTTCTTATAGTGAATAAACGCATATTTGAATTCAGTATAATTGTATTTCTGTTTACGTTTAATCTTAAAAGTTCCGGAGCAGCTTGATTTGGAACAGAATAAGAAATGAGTATGTGCCCGGTTACTCCGTTTTCAGTAGATACATCTTCAACAAGTGCATTTTCTACAAAGACAGTTCTGCCAAGACGGAAAACCGCACCTAAATTGTTTATACCCATATTTAACTCCTTATTTATTATAAATACTGCTATTTTATTTCTTGTATAATAACTTTTTTTATTATATATCAACACCTTTTTTGTGGGAATGGAAATTTCGCTTCTATCATTTG
>CAJKOJ010000060.1 GCA_905201505.1 uncultured Eubacteriales bacterium
ATATATTTATATTATCACAAATTGCATAGTATTGTCAAATAGCTTTAACATAAAAATATTAACTGCATAAATTAAAGTATAAATAAATTTTGGTGACAATATGGACATTATAGTTAAAAACAAACAAAATATCCAATCAAAAAAAATAAAATATAAACTTGATATTATAGACAGCGTTGTATTAGATGAAAATTATACAATGGACAATGACAGCACTGAAAATCCAAAAGTATATGCACAAATTAATAATGCAAAAAAAATAGTAAACTGTAATAATATTACCTATACAGGCAAAGGCGTTACCATAGCCTTTCTTGATACAGGTATATGCTCTATTCCGGACTTTCAAAACAGAATTTTATTCTTCAAAGATTTTCTCAACAGCAAACGTAATTTATATGATGACAATGGACATGGCACACATGTTTCAGGCATAGCTTCAAGCAATGGTTACTACAAGGGGCTAGCTCCTCAGTCAAATATAGTTATGCTCAAAGTTCTAAATGAAAGCGGACAAGGAAACGCTTCTGATGTAATTGCAGGAATTCAATGGATAGCTGATAATTATAAAAGATATAACATAAAAATTGTAAATATGTCTATAGGTACTTCAACTTCTGTTAATAATGACCCTTTAGTAGAAGCTGTAGAAAAACTATGGGATATGGGTATTATAGTAGTTGCAGCTGCAGGAAACAACGGACCTAATCCAAGTACCATTTCCTCACCGGGCACAAGTAAAAAAATAATTACAGTTGCCTCCTCCGACGATGAACAGTATAACAAAATATTTTCAGGCAGAGGACCTACAAAGGAATGTATTATTAAACCGGATATTCTCGCTCCGGGAAGCAATATCATATCTTGTAAGTGTACAAACGGCACTTACAAAAAATTAAGTGGCACATCAATGTCAACGCCTATTATAAGCGGTGCAATAGCCCTTTTGCTTGAAAAAGAACCCGATTTAAGTCCCGATGATGTAAAATATATGCTTAAGCTTTCTTCGACATCACTTAATATGGCACCTAACAGACAAGGCTGGGGACTTTTAAATGTAGAAAAATTATTAAATATGGAGGCAATTTATGTTAGAAAGAATTAAAGATAATTCAATTCATAAAGACGGAATATATGATATAGATGAGAGCTGCTTTATAAGAACGAATTCAGAACCGGCAAATGACAACATTGTTTTTGCATTACTCACTTTTTTCATATTTTACAAATAAAAAAATTTAGTCCGGTACAATTTAAATTGCACCGGACCTTAAATTTAAAATTATTAAATAGACACCTTAACCTTCAAATTTTAATATATCAGTTAAAATTTTCAGATTACTGAAAATAAACTCTCTAAATAACACTTAAGAAAGCTTAAACTACATTAGAAAACTATGACGGATACATACCTTATAGTATCAAAATCTTCGTAACACTCAAAATTTTTATCCGCCTAAATAAGCCTTTTTAACACTGTCATCATTAAGGAGCTTAGATGCTTCTCCCGCCATAACTATTTTACCTGTTTCCAGCACGTATGCTCTGTCTGAAATTGAAAGAGCCATTTTCGCATTCTGTTCAACTAAAAGAATAGTCATTCCATCCTCATTGCAGGCTTTTATAATTTCAAAAATATCTTTTACAATTATAGGAGCAAGACCCATAGACGGTTCATCAAGAAGCAGCATCTTAGGATTACTCATTAATGCTCTGCCCATAGCAAGCATCTGCTGTTCTCCTCCTGATAATGTACCTGCAAGCTGTTTTCTTCTCTCCTTTAATCTAGGAAAAAGTTCCATAACTTTATCATATTCATTTTTAATAAAGTTTTTATCCTTTACAGCATAAGCTCCAAGTTCGAGATTTTCGTGTACAGTAAGCTCCTGAAATACTCTTCTTCCCTCAGGCACATGTCCAATTCCAAGTCTTGCTACTTTATCAGCAGTGAGACCTGTAATATTTTTATCCAAAAACTCAACATTGCCGCTGCTTGATTTTAATAAGCCTGATACACTGTGGAGAGTTGTCGTTTTACCGGCACCATTGGCACCTATCAGTGAAACTATTTCGCCTTCATTTACTTCAAACGATATTCCCTTTATAGCATGAATAGCACCATAATACACATTCAAATCATTAACTTTAAGCATCTCTCCACCTCCTTACTCACCTAAATAAGCAGCAATAACTCTTGGATTATTTTTAACCTTTTCAGGTACATCATCACAAATTACCCTGCCGTATTCAAGTACAACAATTTTTTCACATATACCCATTACAAGAGACATATCATGTTCAATAAGTAATATGGAAATTTTAAATTTATCTCTTATAAGAGCAATAGTATTCATTAATTCAGTTGTTTCATTAGGATTCATACCTGCAGCCGGTTCATCCAAAAGCAGGAGCTTTGGATTTGTAGCAAGTGCTCTTGCTATTTCAAGTTTCCTCTGCTTGCCATAAGGAAGGTTACTTGCAAGCTGATTAGCTTCCTTATCCAAATCAAAAATTTTCAAAATCTCCATTGCCTTTTCAGTCATTTCATTTTCGCCTTTTTTATGTTTCGGCAATCTTAAAACACTGTCAAGTACAGAGAAATTAAACTGATTATGAAGACCAACTTTTACATTTTCAATCACTGACATTTGGTCAAAAAGCCTTATATTCTGAAAAGTTCTAGCAATACCCTTATTATTAATCTGTATAGGCGTTTTGCCTGACATTTCCTCACCGTCAAATCTAAATGTACCGTCAGTCGGCTTATAAACACCTGTTAAAAGATTAAATATAGTAGTTTTTCCTGCACCGTTTGGACCAATTAAGCCATATAACTGTCCATCTTCAATAGAAAGGCTGAAATTATCAACAGCCCTAAGTCCGCCAAAGGAGATTCCTAATTCTTTAACCTCTAATAAAGCCATAATTATTTACCTCCTTTTACTTTTTTCCTGCTAAATATTTTCTGTCTGTATTCTATCAAGGTAGGATTTGAACTGAAGAGCATCATCACAATAAGTGCAATTGCATAAAGCAGCATTCTGTAGTCAGCAAGGAATCTTAATACTTCCGGAAGCATTGTCAATACAATTGCAGCAATTATGCTTCCCGGGATACTGCCCATACCGCCTAATACTACCATAACAAGAATTTCAATTGACTTATTAAAGTCAAATGTTGCCGGCTTTAATATAGCAAGATTATGTCCATATAAAACACCTGCCACACCTGCAAAAAATGCTGATAATACAAAGGCAAGTATTTTATAATAAACAACATTTACGCCTACTGATTCAGCAGCTATTACATTATCTCTTATCGCTTTTATAGCTCTTCCGTGTCTTGAATTAATAAGATTTGCAATGACCAGTACAGCAATTACAACAAGTACATAAGCCATAATATAATTACTTGATTTTTCAATCCCCTTAAGTCCGCCTGAGCCGCCCAATATATCAAGAGAATTAAATACAGAACGTATAATTTCACCAAAGCCCAGCGTTACAATAGCTAAATAATCACCTTTTAATCTCAAAGCAGGAATACCTATTATAAGACCAAACACAGCAGCTGCAAGTCCTCCTATTATAAATGCAAGAGGCAATTCTATAGCTGCCGGCAGATTACAGTAAACTGTAAACAAACAGCCTGCATAAGCACCTACAGACATAAAACCTGCATGTCCAAGAGAAAGTTCGCCTAAAAAGCCTACAATCAGATTAAGAGAAACAGCCAGTATAACATTTACACCAATAGGCACAAGCAAGCCCTGATATTGTCTGCTTAACACACCAAGATTAACTAAGGCAACAAGGGCTATAAATATTACAATTGCAATTACTGCATATAAAATATTCTTTTTGTTTTTCATATTAACCACCCTTTATTAAACCTTTGTTATTTTCTTTTTGCCAAGCATACCTGTCGGCTTAACCAAAAGCACTACAATAAGTACACCAAAAACAATAGCATCTGCTAAGTTAGTGGATATGTATGCCTTTGATAAACTTTCAATAACACCCAGTATAACTCCTCCAAGCATAGCTCCCGGAATTGAACCTATACCGCCAAGAACAGCGGCAACAAAGGCTTTAATGCCGGGTAATGCCCCCGTATATGGGTCAACATACCCATAAGAGCTAACAAAAAGCACACCCGCTATAGCAGCCAAAGCTGAACCAATAGCAAATGTAAGTGAAATTGTAAAGTTTACATTAATACCCATAAGTTCTGCCGCACCCTTATCCTCAGATACAGCCAGCATCGCCTTGCCTACTTTAGTACAATTTATAAATAAAGTAAGGCAAATCATTATAAGAATAGTAACACCAATTATTACCAGTGCAACACCTGATAAATCAATATTTGCAATTTTAATACTGTTAAGTGCAACTACAGGCGGAACCTTTTTTGCATTGGAACCAAATATCAGTAAAGCTACACTCTGTAAAAAATAACTAACACCAATAGCCGTAATAAGTACAGCAAGAGGTGACGCAGATCTCAACGGCTTATAAGCAATCTTCTCAATAGTTACACCAAGCACGGTACAAACAACAATACTAGCCAGTACAGCAGTCATAGGAGACATCCCAAGTACTGAGCAAACAACTGATACTGTATATGCACCAACCATAATTATGTCACCATGAGCAAAGTTAAGCATTTTAGCAATACCATAAACCATTGTATAACCAAGTGCCATTAAAGCATATACACTGCCAAGACTTAGACCATTTATAAACTGTTGAATAAATGTAATAACACCCTGCAAAGTATTTCCTCCTTTCTTAAATCATAATCAGAATATTATAAATCTGTTTTGTTATAAATTTTTATATTAGTAAATTTCACCAAAGTTCGTCATAAATATTTTATGTATAAATGACCGAAAGTTTTGCTTAATACTTTTATTAACTTACCGCATTAAGACAACCAGACCACAAAGACACATAAAACAAGATAGCATTGAAGAATAACTCCAATGCTATCATACAAATTACATTAATACTCAATAATTACTCAACAACAGTGTAAGCACCATCCTGAATAACGGCAAACTTAGCTGACTTAGTCGGCTCACCATTTACATCAAATGTCATCTCGCCGGTAAGACCATCAACAGTAATCTGAGTCATAGCTGCAATTAAGGCATCACTGGAAGTGTCACCTGCCTGCTCAATTGCAAGCTTAATAGCATATACTGCATCGTAGCCGTCAGCAGCAAACTGATCAGGCTCAGCATTGTATGAAGTCTTGTATGTTTCAACAAACTTCTGAACCTTTTCATCAGTATCAGTTGAAACAAATGGTGTAAGGAAAGTTGCACCATTAATATTAGTAGTATTGCCATTTAACTGCTTAATAACGCCATCCCAGCCGTCACAGCCAAAATATGGAAGGCTCATACCAAGAGCAGCAGCCTGGTCAGTAATCTTAGCTACTTCAGCATAATAGATAGGTAAGAAAATACAATCAGCACCTGAAGATTTAATCTTAGTAAGCTGTGTATTAAAGTCTACATCACCTGATGTAAATGACTCATCTGTAGCAATTGCTCCGCCAAGAGCAGTAAATTCATTAATAAATGCATCATGTATACCCTTACTGTATTCATCGCCGTTATCATAAATAATAGCGACATTCTTATAGCCGGCATCGCTTATATATTTAGCCATAGTCTGACCTTGAACAGGATCAGTAAAGCAAATTCTGAACGCATTCGGAGTCTTTGCACAATCTGCAGCTGAGCCGCTCGGAGTAACCTGAAGGATACCATCAGCTTCACTTGCAGCACTTACGGCAATTGAACATCCGCTTGTTGTAGAACCAACAAGAGCACCAATTCCCTTATCCATAAGTGTATTGTAAGCATTTACAGACTTTTCTTCGTCACACTCATCGTCTTCAAATAACAATTCAAACTGCATTCCGTTTACACCGCCTGCTGCATTGATTTCATCAACAGCAATCTGTGCACCGTTTTTAACTGATGTACCATAGCTTGCAGCATCACCTGTAAGAGGTCCTATACCGCCGATTTTAAATGTATCGCCATTAGTAGTTTCAGTACCGCCGTTACCGCAGCCTGCAAAAGAAACTGTCATTAAACCGGCTGTTAATAAAGCTAAAACACTCTTTAACTTCATTATTGTCACTCCTTTATTAAATTATTTTTAATCAATATTATTCTTCATTTGTCTCTTCTTCATCATTTGCATTCTTAGCAGGCTTTTCAAGAGTTTCCTTAATACTTAAGCTGATTTTCTTAGCAGCTAAATCAAGTTCTGTAACCTTAGCCTGTATTTCCTGACCGATAGTTAATTCATCTTCAGGCTTTTCAACATGCTTATAAGCAATCTGAGAAATGTGTACAAGACCGTCTACACCCTCTTCAAGCTCAACAAACGCACCAAATGGCACCATTCTTACAACCTTACCTGTAACAATATTGCCTACAGCGTACTTAGTCTCAGCATCTTTCCAAGGATCAGCATTTAAATCCTTAAGAGATAAAGAAATCTTACCCTTTTCAGGATTTATATCAAGAACTGTAACAGTAACATCATCACCAACGCTTAATACATCAGTAACTTTCTTTACTCTGCCCCAGCTCATTTCAGATATATGGATAAGTCCGTCAACTCCGCCAAGGTCAACAAAAGCACCAAAGTCAACAATTCTGCTAACCTTGCCTTCAATTCTGTCACCAACTTTTATAGATGAGAATACTTCTGCCTTCTTAGCTTCAATTTCCTTCTGTACAAGGGCCTTTCTGCCTACAACAATTCTTCTCTTTGATCTGTCGTATTCAAGAACTTCAAATTCATATTCATTACCAATAAATGAAGATAAATCTTCAACATATCTGTTTGAAATCTGAGAAGAAGGAACAAATACTCTTGCACCGTTTACTAAAGCAATTAATCCACCCTTAACCTGCTCAGTAACCTTACCTGTTACAGTAGAGCCGTTGTTGAAAGCTTCTTCAATAACAGCATAATTTTTATCAGCATCAACTTTCTTCTTAGAAAGCTGAACATTTCCGTCACCATCATTAACTCTGATAACAAAAACTTCAATTTCATCTCCCGGCTTAACAACTTCTGCCGGATTTACACTATCATCATCAGAAAATTCTGATCTTGCTATAATACCATCAGATTTATATCCCAAATTTACAGATACCTCACCGGCATCTGATACACTGATTACTGTACCTTTCACAATCTGACCTGTTCTTAATGTAACTAAAGAATCGTCAAGCATCTCCTCAAATGATTTGTTTTCCATTTCACTCATAGCGTTTACTGCCTCCTTTATTATGACCGATGGCGTAGATGCACCGGCGGTTATCCCCATTGTACCATTTTTTTTGAGATTTTGCAACTGCAAATCGCAAATTCTTTCACATAAATATACATTTTCGCAATATTTTTTACTTATTTCATATAATTTTCTTGTATTTGAGCTGCTTTTATCACCCAATACAATCATCTGGTCAGCAACCTTTGCAATTTCCACAGCTTCTTTCTGCCTGTCACCTGTAGCAGAGCATATTGTTCTGAATATTTCAATATTATCACTTTTTTCTTTAAGACAAGCAATAATTTTTTCAAATACATCAGTCTGAAAAGTTGTCTGTACAACCAAGGCATAATCTTTTGTTTTATCAAGCTCAATTTTTTCTGCCTCTTCAATAGAATTTATTGTTACAGCACTGTTTTCACACCAGCCGTTTATTCCTATTATTTCGGGATGTACTTTATTTCCTACAATTATTATACTCTTACCCTTATTATAGTTATCTCTTACTATATTATGAATTTTTTTAACAAATGGACAGGTACAGTCGGTATATTTAAGGTTTCTTTTTTCAATATCCTCATATACACTTGGGGGTACTCCGTGGGAACGGATAATAATTTCCCCTTTCTTAACTTCATCAAGATTTTCAGTTACCTTTACTCCTTTTTTGTCAAGATCACCGGTAACCTCTTTATTGTGGATTATAGGTCCATAGGTATATATATCCTGCTGACCTGCCTTGCTGTAGGCATAGTCAACAGCCCTTTTTACACCAAAGCAAAAACCAGCAGACTTAGCGAGAATAATTTCCATTTTTACCTCCGTTATTTGCTCTTAATAATCTCCATTATTTTATTTTTCACCTGTTCAACTGACAAGCCCGTTGTATCAATTACAACAGCGTCACAAGCAACCCTCAGTGGGTTTACCTCTCTGTTTTTGTCATAATCATCTCTTTTGATGATTTCTTCTTCTATATTATTATAATCGAAGGAAATTCCCTTCTCACTAAGTTCATTGCATCGTCTCTTGGCTCTTTCTTCAACAGCCGCATCAAGATAAATTTTTACTCTGGCATTTTTAAGTACATTTGTACCTATATCTCTGCCGTCCATAACAACTTTGTTTTTATCTGCAATTTTTCTTTGCAGTTTTACAAGAAGTTCCCTTACCTCTGGTATGGCAGCTACCTTTGAAGCAGCATTTGCAACAGTCTGAATTCTTATTTCATCTGTCACATCTTTGCCGTTTAAATATATTTTCTGCACACCCATATCAAACTCAAGATTTATATCAATTAACGGCAAAGCCCTTACTATGCTTTTATTATCTTCAAGGCTTATACCATTATTTATACAATACAAACCCACAGTTCTGTACATAGCACCTGTATCTACATATACATATCCCAATTCTTTGGATATAAGTTTTGCAACAGTGCTTTTCCCTGACCCTGCGGGACCATCAATAGCTACAGCTTCAGTCTTGCTTTTTTTCACAATATCAGGTCTTAATTTTTCTGCACCCTTTAAATATATATGTTTCATTTCATTTTGCTTCTTATCTGTTTCTATATTAACTGCAGCTCTTATGCACATCTCAAGGCTGCCCTTTACATACAACTCCTGTACGCACATTAAAGCGGCATCAACAATTCCAAGTTCTCTTGCAGCTACAGCAGGATATGCTTCATCAAGATCTCTTGTACACGTAAAAAGAATTGACACTATATCATCAATATTAATGTTGTTTGCTTTAATTATTTTATTAAGCATTATCCTTGTGTTTTGCCATATACATTCTTTACTGTTTTTTTCAGCAGTAATAGCACCTCGAATACAACAATTCATTTGTATTCTCCTCCTTAACAATTAGTTCCTGCAATATATCCTGTTGAAAAGGCAATCTGCAGGTTAAACCCGCCTGTAAAGCTGTCAACATCAATAACTTCTCCGGCAAAGTATAAGCCTTCTGTAAGTTTTGACTTCATAGTAGACGGATCTATTTCATCAACAGAAACACCGCCTCTTGTTACAACAGCTTCATTATATCCGGTTGTTTCTGTTATATTTAATGTTAGATTTTTTATTAAATTTAAGAGTTTTGTTCTTTCTTCCTTTGTTATGCTGTTTACCTTTTTTTCAGGCTCAATTCCTGATAATTTTATTATAACAGGTATTAGTTTCTGAGGCAGCAAATCATCAAGAGAATTTTTAAAGTCTTTATTCTGATACTTTTGAAAATCCCTCAACAGTCTGCTGTCAAGTTCCTTTATATCCAATGCAGGCTTTAAATCTATATGCAGTTTAGGCTGTTCTGACAGTCTGTCATTTATATATCTGCTTGCAGATAAAATAACAGGTCCTGTCACACCAAAATGTGTAAACATCATTTCACCAAAGTCTGAATAAATCTCTTTGTTATTTATTGTAATCTTTATTCCTATATTCTTTAAACTAAGTCCCATTAACTCAGCAATCCATTTTTCCTTAGCTTTTAGAGGCACAAGTGAGGGGTAACATTTTGTTACAGTATGTCCGCAGCTTTTTGCAAACTTATAACCATCTCCTGTTGAACCGGTCATAGGGTATGACAAACCGCCTGTAGCAATTATAAGACTGTCGCAGTTTAACTCCTTATTGTCTTTAAGCCTTATTCCCTTTATTCTATTGCTTTCTTTAATTACTTCCTTTACTTCAGTACCATACATTATTTTACAGCCGCTCTTTTTCACAAATCTTTCCATAGCCCTTACAATATCATTTGATTTTTCAGACTTAGGGAAAACTCTGTTACCTCTTTCAATCTTCACAGGTACACCAAGTTCTTCAAAAAACTTCATTACAGCCTCACTGTCAAAAGTATAAAAAGCACTGTAAAGAAAATAAGGATTTCCGGGAGTATTTGCAATCAGTCCTTCAGGGTCAACGGCATTTGTCACATTACATCTGCCTTTTCCTGTAATATAGAGTTTTCTGCCTACTCTATCCATTTTTTCAATTAATGTAACCTTATTTCCTCTTAAAGCAGCCTGTCCTGCTGCCATCATTCCTGCCGGACCTCCGCCTATAACAATTACATCTTTCATATATTTATCCTACAAATATTTTTTCTTTATGGCAGATGAATACACTTTATATTCACCCCACAAATCCTCCAGTTTGTCAAGACCTTCAGCAATATAATCCTTTCTCTTCATACTAATAGCTACAAGCAGAGCATTTATAAGGCTCAAAGGTGCAACCAAACTATCTATAAAACTAAGCATATCACTGCTTGCTATAAGACTTAAGGTTGACACATTATAAAGAGGTGACTGTTTGCTGTCAGTTATTGCAATAGTCTTTGCACCTCTGTTATGTGCATATTCAATGGCCTTAACAGTTTTGTTTGAATATCTGGGGAAACTTATGCCAATAAGCAAATCTCCCTCTTCTATTCTAAATATATGTTCAAATGTCTCTGTAACATTGCCTGTAGAAGCATTTATAACATTATCTCTCATAAGATTAAGATAAAAATCAAGGAAATGAGATAATGCAGAGGAACTTCGTCCGCCTACAATATATACTCTTTTTGCATTTGATATATAATCCACAGCTTCATCAAAATCTCTTGGGTTAATGGAATAAAGTGTCTCGGTAATTCTGGCTGAGTCGCTTTCCAGTACACTTTTTAAAATATGCTTGTCAGCCTTTGCTATTCTGTCAGATGAAACCTTCATTCTTTGCGAAGCAGTAAGCTCATTTTTAACAAGTTCCTGTAAGGCTTCCTGAAGTTTTGGGTATCCGTCAAAACCAAGTTCAATAGCAAATCTTACAACTGTAGATTCGCTGACTCCTGCAATTTCGCCGAGCTTTGAAGCCGTTAGATAAACAGCTCCATCATAGTGATCTTTCAGAAAATTAGCAATTCTTTTTTGCCCCTTACTAAGCTCACTCATTTTTTCGTCTATTACCTTTAACAAATCATTGCTGTCTGCCATATCATCAATCTCGTTTCCGTATTTTTATATAAATTTTATTATCATATTTTTTTATAGAGTTCAATTTCCCAGCAAAAAAAGGACACGGCTTTTG
>CAJKOJ010000061.1 GCA_905201505.1 uncultured Eubacteriales bacterium
AAATATATAATATTTATAAAGAAAGAGGAGGAATTATAATGAAAATAACAAAAAAATTGGTTTTAGTTTTATTGTCTATATTTATGCTGTTTTTGTTAAGCGGATGTAATGAGGAGAAAAAAGCTGAAGCTGCCTTAAATTCTGTTGTTACGGCCTTGCAGTCAGGGGATTTTGAAACTGCAGCAAAATACATAAAGAGCAGTGAAAATTTGTCAGATAATGAGTTCTTTGAAAAAACAGTTAATACTGAGGAAGCGGGCAAAGCAATGTTTTCAAAGATGAGCTGTGCAGTTAATTCTGTTGAAAAGACAGATAACAGCAATGTTGTAATAAATGCAGATATTAAAAATGTTGATATGAAAGGTATAATAAGCAATTCTATATCTGAACTGTTTTCTTTAGCTTTTTCAAATGCTTTGGCTTCTGAAGAAGAACAAATGAGTGATGAAGATATGCAGAAGAAAATGATGGAATTGATTGTAAACGGTATAAATGCTGAGGATGCAGCTATTGTTTCTAAAAATATTGACATAAAAGTAGTAAAAACCGATGATGGATGGAAAGTAAACGCTGATGAAAATGTTGCAGATGCAGTGACCGGTGGATTGGTAAGTACTGTTAAGTCATTTGGAAATATGTTTTCAGAGTAATTAAAAAATTATAAAATTGATTAAGTAAAAGTGCCGTACAATTATAATTGTGCGGTATTTTTAATATGCTTATTTATTTGTAAATGTTGTTGAAAAACTGTCTGGTTTATAGTATAATATACTATGAATATGTATGTAAAGGGATAATAAAATGAAGCCAATAGCAGAGATAAAAAGGGAATTAAATAATTGCAGTATTGAAGAGTTGGACAGCTTTATTAATGAATATAAAAATGATGTGAGATTAGGTGTAAAAAAGCTTGCAGAAAGTGCTGAAAAGAAAATTGAAAAGTATAATAAAGAGCTTGAAAGACTTGAAAACATAACAAAATATGAGAGAAAATATCAGTCAATGGGAATAAAGTATGTTGGTGGTATTGATGAAGTGGGCAGAGGACCGTATGCAGGACCGGTTGTTACTGCTTGTGTTATACTCCCCGAAGGCTGCATGATAGAAGGAGTTAATGACAGTAAAAAACTTTCTCAGAAAAAGAGAGAAGAGCTTTTCAATATTATTAAGGATAAGGCCTTGTGTATTGGCGTAGGTATAGTTGATAATTATGAAATAGACGAGATTAACATATTACAGGCTACATATAAAGCTATGAGAATTGCTGTTGAAAATATGGATATAAAGCCGCAGCAGCTTTTGGTTGATGCTGTTACTATTCCTGATATTAATATTCCTCAGGAACCTATTATAAAGGGTGACGCCAAGAGTATTTCTATTGGTGCAGCAAGTATAATCGCTAAGGTTGTAAGAGACAGAATGATGGTTGAGTATGCTAAAAAGTATCCTCAGTATGGATTTGAGAGTAATGTTGGGTATGGCTCTAAATATCACGAAGAGGCTATAAGAAAATATGGATTATGTGATATACACAGGAGAAGCTTTACAAGAAAGTTTGGATTTTAAAACCGGAAAAGTATAATTTGTTTCTGTATACTATAAAGTGAGGTGTCAATTTTGAATAATGTTGAAAAAGGAAGAATGGGTGAGAAAACTGCTCAGAATTATTTGAAGTTTAGACTTTACAAAATACTTGAAACAAATTACAGAAGAAAAACAGGTGAAATTGATATAATAGCTAAAAAGGGAAGATACATTATATTTGTTGAAGTGAAATACAGAAAAAATATTAATAAAGGTTTGCCGAGAGAGGCTGTCACACCTTTTAAACAAAGACAGATAAAAAGAACTGCTGAAATGTATATTATGGAAAATAACGTTAAAAATGATTTAAGGTTTGATGTAATAGAAATATTGGACAAAAAAATTGAGCATATTAAAAATGCCTTTTGACAAAGGTGTTAAGGAGAGAATATGAAGCTTATAAAAAATGGAAATTTAGAATACTATGTTTTTGAAAAGTTTAAGAATATAAGGCACTGTTTTTCTACAAGAAAAGGCGGTGTTTCTGAAGGTTATTACAGCACTATGAACCTTGGCTGGAGAGAAGACAAGCCTGAAAATGTAATAGAAAATTACAGAAGGATTTGTGAGGCTATTGGCTGTGACAGCAAAAACACTGTGTGGACAAGACAGATACATACAGACAGAATAATAAATGTTACAGAAGCTGACAGAGGTAAAGGTTTATTTAAAGAAAGAGAAGCCGAAGGGTATGACGGAGTAATAACAAACTGCAAAGATGTTGTACTTACAGGATTTTCAGCTGATTGTGTACTTATTTATTTTTATGACCCTGTAAAAGAGGTTATAGGAATATGTCACAGCGGCTGGAGGGGTACTGTACTTGCAATAGGAAGTAAAACTGCTGAAAAAATGGTAAAAGATTACGGCTGTAACAAAAATGATATTATATGTGGTATTTCTCCGGCAATAGGCAAGTGCTGTTTTCAGGTTGATGAACCTGTGGTAAATGCTTTTAAAAAGGCTTTTGAATGGGTTGATGATTTTGTTGAAAAGGACACAGAGAATGAGGGACATTACTATATTGACCTCCATGGAGTTAATGAAGAAATACTTGTAAAATCGGGTATACCAAGAGAAAATATTGAAAACAGCAGAATATGCACAATGTGTAATAATGATATGTTTTTTTCTCACAGACTGATGGGTAATGAAAGAGGCTCTATGGCAGGATTTATAAGTTTATAATTATGGAATATATAAAAGCTAAAACAATAGTTACAAATAAAAAAGGCGGAAGCAGTTGGTTTGGCACAGATTATAATATGAATATTTACAGAGGCTGCAATCATGGGTGTATATACTGTGATTCAAGATCAGAATGTTATGGAATAGATGAATTTGAAAGTGTAAAACCAAAGGAAAATGCCCTTGAAATAATAAGAAATGATTTAAGACGCAAGGTGAAAAAGGGTGTTGTAGGTATGGGTGCTATGAGTGATCCGTATAACTGTCTTGAAAAGGAACTTATGCTTACAAGGCACTCTCTTGAATTGATAGACGCCTATGAATTTGGGGTAACAATAGCAACTAAAAGTGACCTTATTTTAAGGGATATAGATATATTGAGCATAATTAAGGAACATTCACCGGTTCTTTGCAAAATAACAATAACTACACCTTATGATGAATTGTCTGAAAAAATTGAACCTAATGCACCAACATCATGCAAAAGGTTTGATGTTCTGAAAAAGCTGAATGAAAATAATATATTTGCAGGTATACTGCTAATGCCTGTGCTGCCATTTATAGAAGATGACAGCAAGGCAATATGTGAGCTTGTGAAAAAAGCTTATGAAAGCGGTGCTGAGTTTATTTATCCTGCATTTGGTATGACATTGAGGGACAGACAAAAATTTTATTATTTTGAAAAACTTAATGAATTGTTTCCAGACAGCGGATATGTAGAAAAATATATTAAGAAATACGGTAATGCTTATGTATGTACTTCTCCAAATGTTAAAAAGCTTTGGTATGAATTCAGAAATTTATGTGAAAAATATGGTATACTTTATAATATGAAAAGTATTATTAGCAGGTATAAAAGGGACTATAATACTTCTCAGCTTTCTTTATTTGACTGATATGAATTGGAGTTTTGATAGTTATGGATAAAAATGTTATTATAAAAGTGGAAAAGGACAGCATAGCTGAAGAAATGGGAATTGAGGTTGGAGATATTCTTGTAGATATTGACAACAAAGTTGTTAAGGATGTTCTTGACTACAGATATTTAATTCAAAATGAATATATTGAAGTTGGAATAAGAAAGCCTGACGGGGATGAATGGCTCCTTGAAATTGATAAAGATGAATATGAAGATTTGGGAATTGTGTTTGAATCCGGACTGATGGATAAGGCCAGATCCTGCTCTAATAAGTGTATATTCTGCTTTATTGACCAATTGCCTAAGGGTATGAGGAAATCTTTATATTTTAAGGATGATGATTCAAGACTTTCTTTTCTTCAGGGAAATTATGTTACTCTTACAAATATGAAGCAAGAAGACATTGACAGAGTAATATTTTATCATTTGTCGCCTATTAATGTTTCTGTTCATACTACAGATATGGAACTGAGAAAGTATATGCTTAAAAACCCTAATTCTGTAAGGCTTATGGATTATTTAAAGCAGTTAAATGATAACCATATTGAAATGAACTTCCAAATTGTTCTATGTAAAAATATAAATGACGGAAAATATCTTGATAAAAGTATAAGAGATTTATCTGAATTTTTGCCGACGGCAAGAAGTATGTCTATAGTACCTTTTGGCAAATCAAAATTCAGGGATGGTCTTACAGATATAGATCTTTATAATAAAGAGGATTGTATAAATATTATAAATCAAGTGAGTTTGTGGCAGGAAAAGCTGTTAAAAGAATATGGAACAAGATTTTGCTTTTTAAGTGATGAGTTTTATTTAACGGCTGATATTGATGTGCCTGATGATGAATTTTATGAAGGTTATCCTCAGTACGAAAACGGTGTTGGTATGATAACACTTGCAAAAAAAGAATTTTATGACACCTTTGATATTATGAAGGGTGACAGTAAAAAAAGAAATGTAAGTATTGCAACAGGAAAAATTGCTTTTGACTTTATTTATTCTCTAGCTTGTGATATAATGAAAAAGTATGTTAATACTAAAATAAACGTATATGCTATTGACAATGATTTCTTTGGACGGACTATTACAGTCAGCGGTCTTATAACCGGAACGGACATAATAAAGCAATTAAAGGGAAAAGAACTTGGCAATGTGCTTTTTATACCGGAGAATTGTCTTAGAACAGGCGAAAATAATTTGCTTGATGATGTAAACATAAATGATATAAAAAGAGAACTTAATACAGATGTAAGAGCAGTAAAATGTGAAGGAGCTGAACTGCTTAAAGAAATTTTGAAAACGGAGGACAAATAAATGGCTAAACCGATTGTTGCTATTGTGGGCAGACCAAATGTTGGCAAATCTACACTTTTTAACAGAATAGCCGGTCAGAGGATTTCTATTGTTGAGGATACACCGGGAGTTACACGTGACAGAATATATGCAGATGCTGAATGGCTTAACCGAAATTTCACACTTATTGATACAGGTGGTTTGGAACCTGAAAGTGATGATATGATGCTTAAAAATATGTATTCACAAGCTGAAATTGCTATTGAATCTGCTGATGTAATTATATTTGTGGCTGATGTCAGGACAGGCATGGTTGATGCAGATATGCAGGTTGCAAATATATTGAGAAAGTCTAAAAAGCCTGTTGTACTGGCTGTAAATAAAATGGACGATCTTGCTAAATACGGTATGGATATATATGAATTTTATCAGCTTGGACTGGGGGAACCTTTTGGTGTAAGTGCCGGACAGATGCTTGGTATAGGTGATTTGCTCGATGAAGTTATAAAATATTTTCCTGAGGATAAGGAAGATAATGAAGATGATGATACTATTAAGGTAGCTATAATAGGTAAGCCTAATGTTGGAAAATCTTCTCTTATAAACAGAATTTTAGGCGAAGAAAGAGTAATAGTAAGTGATGTGGCAGGAACTACAAGAGATGCTATTGATTCTGAATACGAGTATAACGGTCAGAAGTATGTATTTATTGATACTGCCGGAATGAGAAGAAAGTCTAAAATAAAGGAAAATATAGAAAAGTATTCAATTATACGTGCCGTTGCTGCTGTTGAAAGAGCTGATGTATGTATAATGATGATAAATGCAGAAGAAGGTATAACCGACCAGGATACTAAGGTTGCAGGTATTGCTCACGAGGCAGGAAAGGCTGTAATTATAGCTGTAAATAAGTGGGACAAGATTGAAAAAGATAACAAGACTATGAATAAATTTGTAAAGGACATTGAAACTGAATTTAAATACCTTTCATATGCACCTACAATATTTATTTCTGCGGCGACAGGTCAGAGAGTTACAAAGCTTTTTGAACTTATAGATATGGTACATCAGAACAATACTATGAGAATATCAACAGGTATGCTTAATGATGTGCTTATTGAAGCTATGGCTATGAATCAGCCGCCGGCTGAAAAGGGACGTCCCCTTAGAATTTACTATATTACACAAGTTTCTGTTAAACCTCCGACATTTGTTCTTTTTGTAAATGATACAGAACTTCTGCATTTTTCATACAAAAGATATATTGAAAATCAGCTGAGAGAGGCTTTTGGATTTAAGGGTACTCCTATTCATTTTATTGCAAGAAACAGAAAAGAATAAAACATATAAACTAAAGAAGGGTCATTATTATGTTTAGAATAATTTGTCTTTTAATAGGATATTGCTTTGGATGCTTGCAGTCTGCTTATTTTTTAGGCAGAGTTGTAGGTAAAATTGATATAAGAGAGTATGGAAGCGGAAATGCCGGCTTTACAAATACTACCAGGGTTCTTGGTAAAAAAGTCGGTGCAATGGTGTTTATATTTGACCTTTTTAAAGTAATTGCAGCTTATGTTATATGTTCTCTGATTTTTGACGGAGATGGAAGCTTTGTAAATGGTACAAGTCTTTTGCCCGGTATTTATGCTGGCTTAGGTGCTGTACTCGGACACAATTTTCCTTTTTATCTCGGATTCAGGGGAGGCAAGGGCATTGCTTGCACACTTGGGCTGATGCTTTGTGTTGACTGGCAGATTGCACTTGCTACATACGCTATAGGTTTTGTTGTATTTATTGCTAAGAAATATATTTCTTTAGCTTCACTTACAATGGCACTTTTATATCCTGTGCTTATGATAATAACAAAAAGTGTTTTTGGCTTTGGAACAGAAGAAATTATATTAATGTTTGTGTTGTGTGTACTTGCTTACATTAAGCACAAATCAAATATACAAAGATTATTAAATGGAACAGAAAATAAATTTGGTTCAAAGAAAAAATAAAGAGGTGTTGATATGAAAACAGTAGCAGTAATTGGTTCAGGAAGCTGGGGAACTGCTCTTGCAGTACAGCTGAAAAGAGCCGGCAATAATGTTATCCTTTGGTCTTTTAAGGAAGAAGAGGCCACAGCGATATTGGCGGAAAGAGAAAATAAGGAATTTCTTCCCGGCATTAAGCTTGACAGTGATATTGTAGTTACTTGTAAGGATGAAGATGTTACATGGGCTGATATGCTTGTGCTTTCAACACCTTCAAAGTTTGTAAGAAATATGGCAAAGAGATTTGCTCCATTTGTTAAAGATAATCAAATAGTTGTGAATGTAGCAAAAGGTCTTGAGGAAGGCTCACTTTTAAGACTTTCTCAGGTTATTAAGGAAGAAATACCTCAGTGCAGAGTTGCTGTATTGTCAGGACCTTCTCATGCAGAAGAAGTTGGTAAAAATATGGCGACAGCTATTGTAGCAGCGTCAGAGGATGCTGAAGTTGCGTCTGAGGTGCAAAATACATTTATGACACCTATGTTCAGGGTTTATACAAATACAGATATTATAGGTGTTGAGCTTGGCGGTGCATTAAAAAATTTAATTGCACTTGCTGCAGGAATTTCCGATGGATGTGGATTTGGTGATAATACTAAAGCTGCCTTAATGACAAGAGGTCTGCACGAAATATCAAGACTTGGAATGACACTAGGTGCAAAAAGAGAGACATTTTCCGGTCTTGCAGGTGTAGGTGATTTGATTGTAACTTGTACAAGTATGCACAGCAGAAACAGACGTGCAGGCATTTTGCTCGGACAGGGTAAATCACTAAAGGAAACTCTTGATGAGGTGCATATGGTTGTTGAAGGAGTAAGCAATGCTAAGGCTGCTTATGAGCTTTCTAAAAAGCTGAATATAAATATGCCGATTACTCATGAGATAAACAATGTGCTTTATGAAGGAAAAGATGTAAAACAGGCTGTATATGACCTGATGACAAGAAACAAGGTAGATGAAATATAATAATTATGAGGTAAATTAATATGTACAGTGAAATAAAAGGAAAGTGGATTGCAGATTTGAAAAATGGAAAGTATAAAAATCCTATTTTGTTTTCAGACTATTCTGACCCTGATGTTATAAGGGTTGGAAAGGATTTTTTTATGGTTGCAAGCTCCTTTACATATTTTCCTGGAGTGCCGGTTCTGCATTCAACTGATTTGATAAACTGGAAATTAATAAGCTATGCCGTAGAAAAAATGCCTTTGGACAAGTATTCTGTGCCACAGCATGGTATGGGTGTATGGGCACCAAGTATTAGATACCACAACAATAAGTTTTGGGTATACTTTGGAGATCCTGATGAAGGTATATTTATGGCAAATACTGAGAATCCTTTTGGAAAGTGGAATGATACAATATGTGTTGCTAAGTCTAAAGGCTGGATTGACACTTGTCCCTTTTGGGATGATGATGGAAATGCCTATTTAATAAGAGGTGTGGCAAAGAGCCGTATAGGATATAAAAGCAAGTTGTTTTTGCATAAAATGACAGCAGACGGTACTAAGCTGCTTGATGATGGTGTACTTGTGTTTGACGGCAGAATTAATCATCCGACACTTGAAGGACCAAAAATGTATAAAAGAAACGGATATTATTATATTTTTGCTCCTGCAGGAGGTGTTCAGCAAGGCTGGCAAATGGTAGCAAGAAGTAAAAATATATACGGACCTTATGAGCATAAAGTTGTAATGTGGCAGGGAGACAGTCCTATAAACGGACCTCACCAAGGCGGACTTATAGATATGGATAAC
Source organism: uncultured Eubacteriales bacterium (assembly GCA_905201505.1). Lineage (GTDB taxonomy): Bacteria > Bacillota > Clostridia > Lachnospirales > CAG-274 > Gallispira. The sequence goes on from CAJKOJ010000061.1 coordinate 8,784, forward strand.
GGCGAGAGCTGGTTTGTTCATTTTCAGGACTTGGAGGGCTATGGAAGAATAACTCATCTGCAGCCGGCTAAATGGACTGATGATGACTGGATAGAAATAGGTATTGATACTAATAACGACCATATAGGTGAACCTGTCCTTGAATACAAAAAGCCTGAAGGCTGTAAGAGTGAAATAATTGAGCCTGTAGATTCAGATGACTTTAAAGGGGACAAGCCGGGATTGCAGTGGCAGTGGCAGGCATATCCAAAAGAAAGTTTTTATACTATGACAGGCAATGGAATTAAGCTTTATGCATTGCCATATAAAGGTGAAAATATTTCTGATGCTGCTAATTTAATGTGTGAACTTATGACAAGACCTAATTTTGAAGTGACAGCAAAGGTTAATTTGGGATTAAAGAAAAATGACAGCTGCGGACTTGTTATTACAGGGGGCACATACAAGGGTATAAGAATTGAAAACGGACTTGTAAAACAGGTAAGTTTTGATCTTGAAAAGGATATAAAGACGAAGGAAATTGTATGTGCTGAAAAGAAAATAAATTCAGATACCGTTTATTTGAGGCTTAAAGTGTCTTATCTTTGCAATGTTGACTGTTATATAAGTGAAGATGGTATTAATTTTGAAAAGATAGGTGATACTCTTAAATATAATGTTTCAAGAAAAAGCTGGGTTGGAGGCAAGATAGGTATTTTTGCTGTAAACACCGGCGGTGAGAATGAAAATGGATATGCAGAATTTGAGTATGTCAGTGTGGAGTGATTGCCTTGAGATATTATGAAAATTTAATAGCTGATGTTAATATAAAAAATGTAAAGCAGTTTATTAAAAAAGGAATTGGAATAATTGATTATTATGCTGTATGTGTAAGCCGGACAGGAAATGGACTTATGGAAATTATAAGTCTTAATAATGCACTTAAAGAAGTAAATAAATACAAGGACTATGGCATAATTGCTGTGGCTAAAGGTAAAGAAAGTGCTGAAATTATTTCTGCAAAGCTTATTGAAAAGTGGCTTAAAAATAACGAAAATCTAAACGGGTTTAAAGATTATTACAATGGAAAATGTAAATAATTAGTTGAAATATATTAAATGTATTATATATAATCACATATATGTATTTTAAAATAAGACTTGTTTAGGAGTAAATATTGTTACCATAGATAAATTCGATGTTATTTTAAAATAAAATTTCAAGGGACTGTATGGTATAAAAAGAATGGTGCAATTAAAGAATTTAAAAGTTATGGATTTAAGTATTAAGGTAATTTTTTGCTATAAAAAATAGTAAATATTTGTGTCGTTCTCGCTATGTTAAAGATAGGTATAAAACTTATCAAGTTGCACAAATACAGCATTAGTATGAAAAACTTTGATATAAACCTATTGGTAATCAGTCAAAATGCCGCCCGATTGTCGCCTTACTTTCCTAAACATTTTAAGAAGTAATAAGAACCAAAATGAGTTTATCGGAAAGTAGCCCTTTGATTGACAATTATTCAAGTGATAAATAGTTATATGGAAATTTTGCATTAGGCAGATAAGGCGTACAAAAGATTATTTATATTAACTTGGGAGGAATAGAAAATGTGGTTATTATTTGGAATTGGGGCAATTATAACAGCATTATTAAACATTACTTGGTATGTAAAAAATAGGAAAAGTGATGTATTTAGATTTTTAAGCATTTCTTTGACTGCTTTAACTATGTGTGCCTTTTATAATCAAAATCGTCAATGGATTATAGCTGAAGATTGGTCTGCCTTAATGGATGTTGTGCCTACTATGGGTACAATATGCTGGTGGTGTGTGATAGCCTCCATTCTAATTAATGGTATTACATTAATTAAAGAGAAAGAGTAGATTTCTTCTACACAAAATGAGCATTTAGCGTAGTATATGTTATTGGTAAATGATACCTTACTCCTTTTACCGATTACAATAGTGAGTATATGTGGTATTGATAGATTTTAATAAATTTGAATTTAATGCTGCATAAAAAGTTAATACAGTGGTTTACTGTAAGATAGAAAGTAATGTAAGGCTATAGTAGTAAAAATATTTAAGTAGGTGAGACTATGCTTGGTGTTTTATTGACAATATTAAAGGTAATATTAATATTGATAGGTGTGATACTGGGTATAACTTTGCTTATTTTGGCAGTATTACTATTTAATTTCTGCAGATATGAGGCTAAAGGCAGTAAAGATGATAACACAAGTATAAAAGCTGAATTTAAGTGGCTTTTTGGTATTGTAAGAGGGAGCTATGAGGCTGAAAATGCTGCTGTGAAATACAGAGTATATGTCCCTTTTGGTATATGTAATATAAAGTATAATTCTGAGGAAAATAATATAAATATTAATGCTGAAGAAAAAAATATTTGTAATGATGATGAAATTGTAAATAAAAATGTTGCAAATATTGAAAAAAATAGTAAAATATATAATATAGTAAAAAAAATAA
>CAJKOJ010000062.1 GCA_905201505.1 uncultured Eubacteriales bacterium
AAGTACATTAATCATAAGGCTATTCCTATTGCAAGAATTATTTCTAAGGCTTAAATTGAAGTGAAAGTTAATGGGGCGGGCAGAAGAGAGACTGTGGAAACGCTGTGCGTTTCATGGAGAACCGTCCTCCGGTCTTAGTGTTTAATTTTGTGAGGAAGATTATATAATATAGTTGGCAAGGGTGAGACCAGGGAAATGCTGTGCGTTTCATGGAGAACCGTCCCCCGGTCTTGAATTTGGAGAGGAATTTATATAATTTAGGTGAAAAGAATGAGACCAGAGAACCGTCCCCTGGTCTTACTTTTGGAGGGTGGTTTATATAAAAATGCTATCGAGAGTGAGACTGTGGAAACGCTGTGCGTTTCATGGAGAACTGTCCCCTGGTCTTGAGATAAAGTAAGGTGGCTGATAATGATAAGAAGTGAGGATATAATTACAAGGCTTAAAACTCTTGGTTATGAAGTTAATGAAGAGGACAGCAATGCTATTGAAATTGCCGCAGGAAGTACAGAGCAGTACATAAAAAACTACTGCAATATTTCTGAAATACCTGATGAGCTTTACTATGCGGCTGTGGATATGGCAGCAGGTACAATGCTTAAAACAAAGTTTTCAACAGGTACAGATACATGTGGGGGTATTGACTTTGATGCAGACGGCATAAAGAGCATAACAGAAGGAGATATAAGTGTTACATACAGTGACAGCGGAGGTTCTCTTAGCAGATATGAAAAGCTCATTGACAGCTTATTAAACAGGAAAAGCGAACTAATAAAGTACAGAAAGCTAAGGTGGTAAATATGTACGGTAATAAACTTAAAAGAGCTGTAAGTATGCTGTGGAATGGCAGATGTGACATTATAAACTTTGTGTCGGTAACAGATGAAAACGGTATAACAAAAAACATAAAGAGCATAACTGCTGAAGATATACCCTGCAGAATATCATACAAGACATATAAAAGAGACCGTTCGGGTGTGCAAAGTGAAACTGCGGACCAAATGTCAAAGGAAATAAGGCTGCTTATTGACAAAGATGTTGATATAAGGGAAGGCAGTCAGGTTATTGTTACTCAAAACGGAGAAAAGAGGAAGTATATTTCGGCAGGGATACCCGCAGTTTACTCTATCCACAAACAGGTTATGCTGTGTGATGAAAAAATATATGGTTAAATTACTGACAGCAAAAATTTGAAGGCGGTGAGAAGTTGACTGAACAAATTATATGTGCTGTGGCTAAAGCAATAAACAAAGAGCTTAATCATAATAATGAATATGCAATATATACTGAAAGAGTTGAACAAGGGTTAAAGACACCTTGTTTTTTTATACTGTGCATAAATTACAGTGATGAGCTTTACAGGGGGAAAAGATACAAAGCAGGAGCTGATTTTTCCATTGAATATGCCGCAGAGTGTACGGCAGAGAACATAAATTCCGCTGCAAACAGTATAATTGAAAAATTATATGATATTACGGAAGTAATAAGCACTGATGAAGGTGAACTGAGAGGTATTGAAAGAAAAGTTGAAAAAAATGACAAAGGGTTTGTTTTCAGCGTAAGGTATCAATATTTCTATTACAAAAATAAAGATGCTGAAAATATGGAAGTATTAAAAGAAGATGTTTATGTTTAAAAGAGAAAGGAATGGTAAATATGGCAGTAAAGAAATCAACAGAAAATGCTGTTTTGTATGCTTCAGCTGACGCAGTAACAGATAATACTGTAAACAATGCAGACAATACTGTAAATAATGCGGATAACGCAAATACCGCAGACAGTGAAGTAAATACAGGAGAAAACAGTAAAGACGATGAAAAAGCAAGCAGGTTTAAAAAAGAACAGATTTTAAAAAGCAAAAAGTATGAAAACTATACCGATGTTCTTAATGTAGTGCTGGGTGAAAGCAAATACACCATTGATGAGGTGGATAACTTGCTTAAAGAGTTTTTTAACAAGGAGGTAAAGTAATATGGCTTTAGGCGGAGGTACATTTGTAACACAGAACAAGGTTTTGCCGGGTGCATATATTAACTTTGTATCAGTGTCTAACGGAAGCAATATATTTGGTGAAAGAGGTATTGCAGCGGCACCTTTAGATATTGACTGGGGTGCTGACGGTGAAGTAATTGAAGTTACGGCAGAGGATTTTGAAAAAAATTCTTTAAAGATATTTGGCTACAGCTATTCAGACAGCAAAATGAAGCCTTACAGAGATTTATTCAAAAATGCTCAGAAATGTTACTTCTACAGAGTGACTGACGGCAGCAAAGCAGCATCTTCAATTGCAGAGGCAAAATGCACAGGTTTAAGAGGCAACAGCATTTTTAACACAGTTGCAAAAAATATTGATAATGAAAAAATGTATGATGTGTGTACATATATAAGAAGTATAGATGATACGGTTGAGAGCAATAAAACTTATGATATGAGAGAAGAAATATCTGTTGATATTACAAATATTGGCGGTAAGGCTCATATTGAAGCTGATAATTCAGGTAATGACGGAACTCCTGCTACAGTAATTGACGCTAACAGAGAAGGCACTGACAGAGATGCAGACGGCAAGCCTACAAGCAGAGCTTTATGCTTTGAGGGGTTGACTGTTCCATGTAAAATCAGAGTTACATATAACACAACAGCAGCTAATCCATCAGATTACAGAGTATATATTGCATCAAGTAAAACAACATTAACCCCTGCAATATCACAGGGTAATGTTACATTTACTATTCCTGCTTCAGACAGAGCATCAGATGATATATATATCTACGGAACAAACAAGATAAGAATTGACAAAATTGAAATAATTTACGATGGTGCAGTGACAGATACCCTTGTGGACAAGCAGACTGTAAAGGATTACCGCAGTCTTGCGGATAATGACTTTGTTGAGTGGAAGAAGACAGGAGGAATTATGCTTGCTGAAACAGCAGGATTGTTCTTAACAGGCGGTCAAAGTAATTATGCAAAGGGCGAGAATTATCAGAAGTTTATGTCAGCTATTGAAGGATACAGTTTTAACATTCTTGTGTGTGACAGTATGGATAACACTATAAAGGCCTTATTTGCAAGCTTTACAAAGAGGCTCAGAGAAGAACTGGGTATTAAGTTCCAGACAGTAATATATAATTACCCAGGCAATTATGAAGGTGTGATAAATGTAACGACAAAGGCAGAAAATGCAAGAGAAAACTCCCTTGTATGGTGGACTGCAGGTGCTGAGGCTGCGTGTGAAATAAACAAGAGCTGTACAAATTTACTTTATGACGGTGAATATGAACCAATATGTGCTGATACTCAAAATGAGCTTATTAATGCTATTAATAATGGTGAGTTAAAACTGCACAAGGTTGGTTCTGATTACAGAGTGCTTATGGATATTAATTCACTTATTGAGGTTTCTGACGGCAAGGGTGATATTTTTAAAGAAAATCAAACTATAAGAGTTTGTGACCAGATTGCTATGGATATTGCATCTATATTTAACACCAGATACCTTGGAAAGGTGCCTAATGACAGTGCAGGAAGAACCGCATTGTGGGCTGACATTGTAAAGCATCACAACAAACTGCAAAGCCTGAGAGCTATTGAGGAGTTTAAGGGTGAGGATATTGTTGTGCAGCAGGGTGAGACAAAGAACAGTGTTGTTGTAACTGACAATATCACAATTGTTAATGCAATGGCTAAGTTATATATGACAGTAGTTGTGGAGTAAGGAGGTTTGAAATATGTCAAAAGCAAAATTAAACGCAAGAGATACCGTAAGTGCCAAGCTCGCAGAGTGCTATGTAACTATTGACGGTGACAGATACAACTTTATGCAGGCTATAAACCTTGAGGCTAAGGCTGAAAAAAACAAGATTGAAGTACCTATATTGGGAAAGATTGCAAAGGGTAACAAGTCAGGTAGTTTAAAGTATACAGGCAAAGCTAAGTTCCATTACAACACTAGTATTTTTAATAAGGTTATGGCCCACTACAAGGATACAGGCGAGGACCTTTACTTTGATATGCAGGTTATAAATGAGGACCCTACAAGTGCAGCAGGTAGACAGGAAATTATGCTGTATGACTGTAATCTTGACGGAGTTACACTGGCACAGTTTGACGCTGACGGTGATTACTTAAGCGATGAAATCAACTTTACTTTTGAGGACTGGGATATGCCTGAAGAGTTTGAAAGTTTAGACGGTATGTTATAATAATTGTTTTTTAGGAGGATATAAATATGGATTTAAAGTTATTTTTAAACAACGGAAAAAAGGTAAATGAAACATTTGAACACGTGCCTACACAGAAATTTAAGGACGAGAATGGAAAAGCTATACCTTGGGCATTTAAGAAATTAAGTATTGATGAGTATGAAGCTATAAGAGATGAATGTACAAAAATTAACTTTGCTGACAAGGGCAAAACAAAGTTTGACAATACTTTGTTTAATAAAAAGTTTGTATGTGAATCTATTGTAGAGCCTAATCTGAACAGTGCTGAATTACAGGACAGCTATGGTGTGAAAAAAGCTGAGGACTTGGTGACTAAGTTATTTGACAATGCAGGTGAGTATTACAATTTGTTAGGCTATCTCCTTGAAGTAAACGGATTTAAGAGCGTTGGAGATTATGCTGAAGAAGCAAAAAACTAATTGAGGAGGGGGACCCTATTGCCTTTATAGCTTATTACAGCTTTACAAAGTTTGGGGTGCTCCCTTCGGAAATTTTAAAGAAGAATGCTAAGGAACTAGGCTTTCTGCTCGCTTGTATAGAAAAGTATGAGAAAGAAAATAAAAGTGCCCTTGACAGAATAAGGTAGGTGATAACATGGCAATGACTGTGAGTGCAAGTATACAGCTTAACGATGTGATGTCCGGTCCCATACAGCATATAACAAGTGCTATGAATATAATGTTAGACTGTATGAGCAGAACAGACACAGCAGTAGATGCGGGGTTTGACAGCTCTGCTGTATATGAAATGCACCAACATATAGATATGGTAAACGCTGAGCTTGCAGAAACAGAGCAGCGGCTTAACAATGTTAGCAACAAAGGCAACGGAGCTGCTAAAGCTACTAGGGATATTGCAGAGGCGACTAAGCAGGTTAGTGCAGCACAAAGAAGTTATAACAGCAGTTTAGGACAGACAGCCGCTATAAGCAACAGCATTGTGGGGAGCATAGAAAAATACATATCTATGGCGGCTGTGGCATACGGCGGTAAAAAGCTTATAAATGAGAGTGATACATGGACTAATAATTCTGCTAGACTTGGGCTTATAACGGACAATTTACAGCAGCAGGCAGTACTGCAAGAGCAAATATACAGGTCTGCCAAAGCGTCTAGGGGGGCTTACTCCGACACGGTAGACGTTGTTGCTAAACTGGGGTTATTAGCAGGAGACGCCTTTGGAAGTAATGAAGAAATTGTAAAATTTACCGAGCTTATGAACAAGAGCTTTAAGCTAAGCGGTGCAAGCCAGCAGGAAAAAACCGCGGCTATGTACCAGCTTACGCAGGCAATGGCAAGTGGCAGATTACAGGGGGATGAGTTTAGGAGTATAATAGAAAACGCTCCTATGCTTGCAAATGCCATTGCTGAATATACAGGTGTAGGCAGAGAGGGACTAAAGGAGCTTAGCTCTGACGGTGCAATTACAGCAGATATAATAAAGAATTCCTTATTTAGTGTGGCTGACGACATAGAGGATAAGTTTAGTACATTACCTATGACCTTTGGAGATATATGGACTAACATAGCCAGCGATGCGACTATGGCTTTTGCACCTGTGTACAAACAGTTGAACGAGATGTTAAATGGTGACATGGGGCAGGGATTATTAGAAAATATAGGTGAAGCATTAACAATTATTGCAAATGCTGTAACAATAATAATTGACGGTATAAACAGCACTGCAAATTTTATATATGAAAATTGGGATATAATAGCTCCTATTTTAGGAACTATTGGTGCTATTTTAACTGTATATACAGCATTAAAACTTGTAAAAGGAGTTATAGATGTGTGTAATACATTGTCTAACATTTTTAAAATAATTTGGGCTACTTGCCCGACAATACTAGTAATAATATTAATAATTGGAGCATTTTACTTGTTGATAGCTGTAATTAACAAAGTAAAAGGTACTACAATATCTGCTACAGGTGTTATATTTGGGGTTTTAAATTATTTAAGGCAAGGAGTTATATACTTAGGACAAGATATAGCAAATGTATTTTTGGGAGCATGGGAGGTTGTAAAAACTTTTGCCAGAAACTTGGAACGAGCGTTTGAAATTTCTGTGTCAAACGTAAAAAAAACTTTTTTTGGTCTAGGCGGTGAAGTTTTAAAAATAATAGGTTGGATAGCACAAAAATTAAACGCACTTCCATTTTTTCATTTTAATGATGAGGGAATAATGGAAAAAGCTGATGAATGGGCTGCTAGAGCTGCTGCAGAACAAGGATACAGAAAAAGCTATGAAAGTCTCGCTGACGCATATAAAATAGGTGCGAGTAAATACAATACACGTCCTATTGGATGGGAAAAGCAAGCCTATCTGGACGGGTATGATTTTGCTGAAAATCTTTTTAAATTCGAGCACGGACGCAATGAAGAATTTGATTTGTCTAAAATTGATACAAGCACATTAGTAGGCAACACGGACGAAACAGCTAAAAACACAGAAAAGACAGCCAAAAACACAGAAAAAATAGAAAGCCTAATGGAGCTAATAAAAGACAATTTGGAAAAGGAAGCTATTGCAAAGTACACAGCAAATACAAAAACTGTTACGTACGACTTATCTGGAGCAACAAACATATACCACAATACAGGGGAAGCCTTTGATGCCGTAAAGGAACTTGCAAATTATTTAAGAGGGAAAGAAGCTACAAGTGCAGAAGGAATATAAGGTACTATCTTATTATTTGTCGAACTTTATATATTGACATATATTGTATTTTTTTGTTATTATTAAATAAAAAAGAGCATAAACTTTATAAAATAACGAAAGGACATAGGTGCTTAAATGAGTAATAAAATAAAAGTTACCGGTTATATAATACTGGTTATTGTAATAATATTTTTTATGATAGCGGTAAATGAAAATAACAAGAAACGTAATATTGAAGAAGTAGTTTCTGAATTTAGTACAACGGTATATCCGTTGGGAGTGGCAGAAACAACTACAGAACAGATGGAGGCAACAACTGAAAGTTCATTAAATGGTGCCGACGGTTGGGACTATAAAATTCCTATTGAAAGCATTATCAAGGAAACGTTTCCAAATGCTAAATTTGATAAGTTTGTAAATTTTAGAACATGGTCAGATGGTACATTTACGCTATTAGAAAATAAATTTGAAGTAGACGGTGTTGACCATACATATGTTGCAAGATGTGGCGGAGGGAAATTATTTCATTTAAACATTGATGATGTTGCAGTATTTTATGATGAAGATGGACAATGGGAATTTATGACTAAAGAATAACTTTTAAAGCAGTTATGGCTGTTCTGGTAGAAATAACAGAACTATTTTCCAAATTGTATACAAATTTTATTACAAATATTGACACCTTACTATTTGTGTGCTATAATATACACAAAAAGTGAGGTGTTTTTTGTGAAGATAGATATTATACTTGAAAAATTATTGGATATTTATATTATTGCCTTGTGTATTTTATGCCCCTGGTGTGTTGTAGATGCTTTAATAAATAAAAATATAGCTTATTTTGTAATTATGTTATTAGCAATTGTAAGTAATACTGGCATTTACTTCTATTTAAAATATTTTTATAGAGAACAGCGAAAGTTGTATGAAGGGCTAAATGTTATTATGGAGGAACGTGCATAAATAGAAAGATGTAGTGCATACTTAAAAAGGTACCACAGAATATAATGTTATTTACAAAAAGAGCAATCGCGAGGTTGCTCTTTTTGTGTACATAGAAAAAATAAAAAAAATTAAAATTACCTATTGACTTTTGCCGGACAAAATGTTATTATAGTTTTGCCAGACAAAATAGGAGGTGTAAATATTGGCAAATAAGAAAATGGGTCGCCCTACAGAAAACCCTAGACCACACAAGTTAAGTATACGCATTAACGATGAAAGTAAAGATATATTAGAAAGTTACTGCAATGATTTTAATGTGAATAAAACAGAGGCTGTGGAAAGAGGGATAAAAAAGTTGAAGGACGATATAAAAAAATAAGTAGGTTGCCGACTACCAATCAAACAGACCTACTTATTTCACCCAGAGGTTTCCCTACTGTTAAATCTATTATAACAGTAACGGAGACTTCTTTCAAGTAAATTTTTTTTGAAAGGAGTTTTTTAAATGAAAGAATTAATTAATAAGTTAGTTGATAATATGGTTAAACAAATATGTGACGATTATTACGCAGCAGGGGCATATAAGGATTTCCCTGAAACAAAAGAGGCAAGAAAAGCTGTATATGATTTTTACTGGAACGACCCTAAATTTGAAAGTGTGAGGACAGAACTCGATTTTGTTATAGGCAAATCTGAGGCTACGTGCGAAATGCAAGGCTTTGTATTGGGATTTAGAAAGGCTTTGGAAATGTGTGTGAATTGCAGGGGGTTATGATATGAATGAGCTACAGGTATTTAAAAACAATGAATTTGGCGAGGTAAGAACGGCTGAAGAAAACGGTAAAATTTTATTTTGTGGAAGTGACGTTGCAAGGGCTTTAGGCTATGCAATTCCAAGTAAAGCAGTAAACACACACTGCAAAGGGGTTTCCAAAATGGAAGCACCTACAAATGGTGGTATACAGAATATGTTATTCATAACAGAAGGTGATGTTTACAGACTTATAGTACATAGCAAATTACCTAGTGCTGAAAAGTTTGAAAGCTGGGTATTTGATGAGGTACTGCCAACAATTCGCAAGCACGGGGCTTATATGACACCTGAAAAATTGGAGGAAGCAATACTTAATCCGGATACTATGATTAAATTATGTACTGCCTTAAAAGATGAGCAGGATAAAAATAAGGTATTGGAGGCAGCTAATAGTCAGCTGACCGTTGACAACACAATAATGCAGCCCAAAGCCGATTATTTTGATGAGCTTGTAGATAGGAACCTACTTACAAATTTTAGGGAAACTGCAAAACAGCTAAGTGTTGGAGAAAAGAAGTTTGTAGCGTTTTTGTTAGAACACAAGTACATATACAGAGATAAAAGAGGTAAGTTAATGCCTTATGCAGACAAAAATAAAGGATTATTCGAGATTAAAGAAACTTTCAATGAAAAAACAAACTGGAGCGGCACACAGACATTAATTACACCTAAAGGAAGAGAAACTTTTAGATTATTAATGCTTAAAGCTATTGCTTAATAGGGAGGAATACGTATGGGCATAAAACGAATCGAAATAGAACTAAGTGATAAACTTTGCCATATATATGCTATATTTTATAGAGCCAGGCAAACTCTAGTTATTAACAAAAAAGCAGAAAACAATAAAATAATATACTGGCATGTATAGTTGCAAAAAATAGGCAAATGTGATATAATATAATCAAGGCAAGTGCCGCTTGGAAAAATATGCTTTTAAGCGGCACAACCTAGCTTATATACTGTGTTTAGTAAAAGTGCGGTAAAATAAGAATGGCTTATTTACTGTAGTTCAAGAGAAACAAGAGTTGTATTTAAATCACATTTTGTGTCCATATCCTGAATTTAAGGCAGCTGTTCAAGAGAAACAAGAGTTGTATTTAAATATGTATAGATATGGCAACAAAAGACTTTTATAAAAGGGTTCAAGAGAAACAAGCGTTGTACGTCCCGAGCAAGACGTAAAAAGGCTCATTTGTTATGCAAAAAATACAATAAAGCTATTGACATACGTGCAAACACGTGTTATAATGTAGCTATAGAAAGGAGATACTTAATATATGAAAACATCAGAATTAGTTAAACTCCTTAAGAAGAGTGGTTGTTATCTCTTAAGAAATGGAAAAAAACACGATATTTGGTACAGTCCTATAACAGGTAAACAGTTTTCAGTGCCCAGGCACTTATCACAGGACATACCAAAGGGAACTTTTAACAACATTAAAAAGGATGCAGGCTTTTAAGCCTGCTAAACCTTTGATATATATATTAAAGATAGGAGGAGAATTTAAATGTCTAAATATGTTTATCCAGCAGTATTTACAAAGGAAGAGAATGAGCAATATTCAGTTGTATTTAATGATTTAGAAGGCTGCTATACTTGCGGAGATAGTTTGGAAGAGGCAATTGAAATGGCTGAAGATGTTCTTGCACTGACATTGTACGGATACGAAAAAGACGGGAAGGAAATTCCTAAAGCAACAGTTATTTCAGATGTTAAGGTAAATGAAAATGAATTTGTGAATTATATTGCTTGTGATACATTAGAATATAGAAAAATGTATAATAATAAAGCAGTTAAAAAGACTTTGACAATACCTGAATGGCTAAATGAAGAAGCATTAAAAAGTAACATTAATTTCTCCGCTGTGCTTCAGGAAGCACTACAGGAAAAGTTGACAAGATAATCAATAGTTAAACGTAAAAGGACATCTTAAATGGTGTCCTTTTATTGTGGAAATCTATTTATAGTTATTTACATAATAAAAAAATAACCACTCTCCGACCAAAGTTTGTGGTTATTTTTTTAATAATCAATAAAGCGAAAGCCGCTCTGGCTAGCTTCCTTTTGTACCCTCATAATAACATAAATATATTGTAATGTCAAGCACTTGCAGAAATGTGAGTGCCTTTTATGGTTTACAAAATATGTAAAATAATGTATAATAATTTTATGCAAGAGAAAAATATCGGCGGTTATGGCTCACCCACCTTATTAAGGGGGTGATAATATGCAGGAAGTAATATTATATTTAACGTTAATATTCTTAATTCTGTACATAACAAAAAAAATAACCGCCCCGGTCTGCAAACTTTGGCGGTTATTTAATATAACTTGAAATTGTGAGCAGTAACCAACGGTTACTCTCTTGTATGATTATGATAGCACAAATATTTGTTGCTGTCAAGTATGGCACATTGTTCAAATGGATAATGTGCCTTTTAGTTAAGAGAAACAAAGATTATGCTAAAACAGCAAGATGTTAATATATTATGTATAAATTTATTGACAATGCACATAATTTATAATATAATTATATTATAAATATGGGAGGTGTATATTTATGGCAATGACAAATTTA
>CAJKOJ010000063.1 GCA_905201505.1 uncultured Eubacteriales bacterium
AAAAAAACAAACTGCTAATTATCAAAACAACTTCCTCCGACAAATTCCCTTATGAGGGAATTACTTGGAATATCCTGAGGATTTACGGCTAAAAAACTATTCAACAAATTAAGCAGTCTTTTAGCTTCTGTATATCCACCCTCTGACTTATCCATATTAAAAAGCAGAGGTTCAGCAAATACTTTTAAAACACACATTTCATAAATTAAAGCAGAATTAAAAGTGACATCAGCATTCTCTTGAAAAGGAAAAATATTTTCTTCTTCCCCCTTTAATACTTTTGGCCACATACTTATAGTACTGCTTGCAGAAAAACCCCTGAAAAAGTGATCTCTTACAATTCTTCTTATAAGTCTTGTATCCGTTGTTGAAATTCTGTTGTGTTCGTCAATATTTAACTGTGTTAATGCACTTATATATATCTTAAATTTATCTTCACTTGCAATTTTTGGAGTTAAAGCATCATTCAGACCATGTATTCCTTCTATTACCAGAACATCTTCATCCTCAAGTTTTATTTTTTTACCTATAGGCTTAGCCTCACCTGTTACAAAATCATATAACGGTGTTTCAACTTCTTTTCCTGATTTTAGTTCTAGTAAGTCATTGTTGAATTTTTCTATTTCCAATGTATTTATATTTTCAAAATTTTTTGTACCGTCATCTTCAAAGGGTATCTCTTCTCTTGATTTGTAGTAATCATCAAGAGAAATGACATGAGGTTTAATTCCTATTACTTTTAATTGAATACATAATCTCTTTGAAAAAGTTGTCTTTCCTGATGATGACGGTCCCGCAATAAATACAAACTTTTTGCCGCTTTTATGTATGGCATCGGCAATATTTGCAATTTTCTTTTCCTGAAGTGCCTCGGCTATTAAAATCAGCTCTTTTATTTCACTGTTGCTTATTGCGTCATTAAGGCTGCAAACAGCAGCAACATTTAGAATTTCTGACCATTTATTATACTCTTTAAAAATATTTGTCAATTTAGGATACTTTAAATAAGTATTTAAAGTTCCAGGTATCTTTGGTGATTCAAATTGCAAAACAAAACCATCACTGTGTTTTACAAGATTAAATATCTTTATATAATCTGTAGAGGGAACCATTGAACCATATAAATAGTCATAATAATCATTTATTTTATAAATTGATACACTTGTTGCCTTAATGTATTTAAGTTCATTTTTGCAGTTTATCAAATTGTTTCTTGTAAACATTTCTTCTGCCTCTGGCACAGATACCTGTAATTTTTCTATTGGAAAGTCACATTTAACCATCTCTGTCATTGCTTCCTTAATTTCAGATAGCAGTTTCTGGCTAATTTCCATTCCTCTTATAGTACAGAAGTAATTTTCATTTATTGTATGCTCTACCCAAACAACGGCCTCTTTTCCCAAAATTTTGCTGACAGCTGCAAGCATAATAAATACAGCACTTCTTTGATACACTCTGAAGCCAAGCTTTGATGTTATATCAAGAAACTCTATTCTGCAGTCATCATTTATTCTAAAATTAAGATCTCTCTCAATATTATTAACTTTGGCTGCCAGTATAGGATGTCCTGTGACATTTTTATAACTCTTGCTAAGTTCAAGAAGTGATGTATTTGAGTCCACAGAAATATCTGTATTATCATTTACAATATTTACATTAAAATACTTCATAAAACTCCCCCTTTGTTCCCTCTAAATAATTTTTAATGTCTGTCCGTCTACCTGTGATTTAATAAACTCAACTTGATTAAATGCCTTGGATAATATATCATAAAGCGTACTTACAACAATCACTTCTGTCAGATAATGTGTTCCATCTATTAAACATATACCTATATCCTCAGCTATTTGTGCATCGTGATAGCCTACATCACCTGTAATATATGCCTGACACCCCATATCTTTTGCCATTTTCATATATTCATAGTCAGCACCTGCCCCTGTGCACAAACCAATCTTTTTTATTTTTGTATTTATGTCACCGTTTACAGCAAGTTTGTCAGCCCCGAGTTTAGATTTAACAAAATTAATTAAACTTCCGAAAGTCATTTCCTCTTTCAGTTCTCCCACTCTTCCCATAAAATTACCTTCACCCATTGCTATAAGTCCTTCTGTATTTTGAAGCTCAAGAAGTCTCGCAAGAGTAAAGTTTGTACCAAAGTCAGCAATATCAAGATTTGTATGTGCAGAATAAACAACAATGTCATTTTTAATTACCTTAACAATCTTCTTTGAAATAGGCATACTGTAATCAAGGCTTTTAATCGGCTTAAATATAAAAGGATGGTGTGTTATAATCATATCTGCATTTTCTTTAACAGCCTCATTAATAACAGCATCAGAACAGTCAAGGGCAATAAGTACTTTCTTCACTTCTCTATTTATATTACCAACCATAACTCCTACGTTATCCCAGTTGCAGCATATTTCCTCAGGAGCAATATTTTTAATTTTTTTTATTATTTCTTCAGCCTTTAAAGACATTTTTTCACCTCCGTATACTTACAGTAAAGCTCATATATTCTGATATATGCATCACTGTTTTCCTTATTGTTTTTTTTCATATTTTCCAGTACTATTAAGAGTTTATTACTTTCTGTTTCAACATATTCCTTTAAAACTGCGGATTTCTCTTCTATAAGTAATTTACCAAATAGATATTCAAGTTCCGTATACTCTTCTCTGCCTTTTCTTGCATCTATAACAGTATAAAATTTATCTCCATCAACAAGCATAGTTTCATCAGCAATTTTAAACCCTGATAAGTGTAAATATCTTCTTACTTTATCAATATCCTTCTGCGGCTGAATTACCAGCTGTTCTGCTTTTTCTACAGCCTTTTTATTGCTTTCAAGCACACTTATTGCCATTAATCCGCCCATTCCTGCAATTATTATTGAGTTTACAATTTCATTTTCATTTATCACTTCAAGTCCGTTTCCGCATCTCACATCTATTTTATCCGATAAATGATTGTTATTTATATTAAGCTGTGCTTTTTTACAGGAACCTGCACTTATATCAGCAGCTACAGCTCTTTTTGCTATTTCTTTTTTTACAAGATAAATAGGTATATATGCGTGATCAGTGCCTATATCGGCAACCATATCAGATTTTATTACAGTATCTGCAACCTGCTGCAATCTCTTGGATAACATAACCAAATCCTTTCTTTTAGCGAAAAGGGACTGTCAAGGACAGTCCCTATAAAATATCTTATATACAAACTATATTATAAATAATCCTTGAGTTTTTTACTTCTGCTTGGATGTCTTAATTTTCTTAAAGCTTTAGCTTCTATCTGACGAATTCTTTCTCTTGTAACATTAAACTTAGCACCAACCTCTTCAAGGGTTCTAGCTTTTCCGTCATTTAACCCAAATCTCAGCTTTAAAACTTCCCTTTCCCTTTCAGTAAGAGTATTAAGAACCTGATCAAGCTGTGTTTTTAATAAAGAAAAAGCGGCAGCATCAGCAGGTGCCTGTATATCCTCATCAGGGATAAAATCGCCTAAATGGCTGTCTTCTTCCTCACCTATAGGTGTTTCAAGAGAAACAGGCTCCTGAGCAATTTTTCTTATTTCTCTTACCTTGTCAATTGACATCTGCATTCTTTCAGCAAGTTCCTGATCTGTAGGTTCCTTGCCGTTTTCCTGAAGCATCTGTCTTGATACTCTTATTATTTTATTTATATTTTCTACCATATGAACAGGAATTCTTATAGTTCTTGCCTGATCTGCAATGGCTCTTGTAATAGCCTGTCTTATCCACCAAGTAGCATAAGTACTAAACTTAAAACCTTTCCTGTGGTCAAACTTTTCAACAGCCTTAGTAAGTCCCAGATTGCCCTCCTGTATAAGGTCAAGAAAAAGCATACCTCTTCCTACATATTTCTTTGCAATACTTACAACCAGTCTTAAATTTGCCTCACAAAGTCGTTTTTTAGCTTCCTCATCGCCTTGTTCAATTCTTTCAGCAAGCTCAATTTCTTCTTCAGCTGAAAGCAAAGGAACTCTTCCTATTTCTTTCAGATACATACGAACATGGTCGTCAATGTTAATGCTGTCAGAAACAGACAAATCCAACTCTCTTTCATTATCTATTTCCAAATCATCATCTGAATCATCAATTTCGAGCTCTACACCAACAAGATCAATACCCTGACTTTCAAGATAATCATACACTTTGTCCATTTGTTCAGGATCAAGCTCCACTGTTGATAAACTATCCATAAGTGTGTTTGCATTAAGTGTATTCTTATTTTTTTTGGCAATGGCAATGAGTTCTTTCATTTTGCTGGTAAAAGTAGCATCATCTATGGGTTTCATTTATAATTCCATCCTTTCCTCACTTGTAACTATTTTAACCGTCAGATAATGATATATACAGTTTGCTAACATTTCTTTTCATTTCCATTAATTCTGGCAATTTAGGATTACTGTAATCATCACTAATCATTTTATCATAGTAAGCTTCTTTAACCTTTCTTAAAAGGTCATTCATAGCTTTTTCTATTTCATCATCTATATAGCCTACCTGCCTTACAAAAAGTTTTGTAATTCTGCTCTGTTCTTCAACAGTTTCAAAAAAACTGATAACGCTTTCTTTAGTCACAGGTTTGTCGTTGCTATAAAGTGAATATATATATTTAACAGTTTTTACATAAAAATCATCAACAAATTCCTCAGGCTCAATATATTTTGAGAGCAGCTCATAGTATACCTTGTTTGATACAATTATACTTATTAAACCGCTTCTTGCATCATCAACACCGTTTTTATTTATCTTTGAGTGACTTGATGCCATTCTTACTGCTGCAACACCGTTATTAAGTTTTTCTATTTCATTCTGAATTGCAGGTAAATCAATATCTGTCATTCTTGATACTTCTTTAAGATAGGCATCAGTTTCAATAGAACTTTCAACATTAGACAAGAGTTTTGCAATATCCTTTGAAAAAGCTATTTTATCATCAAGGCTGTCAAGATTATATTTCTTTTGCATCTGTTCAGCCTGAAATATAATATGATTTTTAGCTTTTTTTAACAACTCGCCAAACTCAAGTGCACCAAACTTTTTAATAAATTCATCTGGATCCTTGGCATCATGTACCTGAAGCACTTTTATTTTAAGCCCGGCATTTTCAAGCACAGGTATCGCCCTTAGTACAGCTTTTACTCCGGCTTCATCACTGTCAAAAAGCAATATTACACTTTCTGCGTAAGATTTAAGAACCTTAGCGTGATTTTCATTAAATGCAGTTCCCAGAGATGCCACAACATTATGAAAACCTGCCTGATATATGGCAATTGCGTCCATATATCCTTCAACTAATATAAATTCCCTTATTTTTGCAGCTTTAGCATTATTTAAATTATAAAGATTTCTGCTCTTATTAAATATTTCTGTTTCAGGTGAATTAAGATATTTAGGCTGACCATCACCAAGTATTCTTCCGCCAAATCCTATTATGTTCCCATACACATCTATTATAGGAAACATTAATCTGTTAAAAAACTTATCATAATAGGTGCCATTATCTTTTTTATATACCAAGCCGCTTTTTAATATGGTATCTTCTGCAAAACCTTTGCTTTTTAGTTCTTCGTACAGAGCACCCTTTGCAATAGGTGAATAACCAAGTCCAAATTTACGTCTTGCACCTAGTTTAACCTGTCTGCTGTCTAAATAATCTACCGCAATTTTACCATTAGAACTCTGTAACTGTTCATAATAAAACCTTGCAGCAATTTTATGTATTTCATAAAGGTTTTGTTTTAGTTCCCTTTTTTTCTTAATATCAGCCGTCATTTCAGCCTCAGGCAGCACATAATTTATCCTATCTGCCAAAACCTTTACAGCATCAGGATAACTGTAATTTCCGTACTGCATCATAAAGCCAAATACATCACCGCCAACGCCGCAGCCAAAGCAATGAAAATACTGACCATCCTGATGCACATGAAACGAAGGCGTTTTTTCATTATGAAAAGGACATAAACCAACATATGAACTTCCGCTTCTTTTTAATTTAACATACTGACCGATTACGTCAACAATATCGTTTCCTGAACGAATATCATCTATAACTTCTCTCGGATAATAGCTCATAAATGTCCCTCTTTCACTTTAAAATACAGCTTAGGATAAAAATCCACTATATTTAAATTTTCGACACATATTTAAAATATCCTTTTTTATTATAAATATTTTTTTAATTTATCTCCCAAAGATGTATATATGCTGCTTGCAAATCTGTCAGTCATACCTGCAAGATAATCAGCTACAATTCTTTCTGCATAGTAATCTTCTGTACTGTTATCATAATTTTTCTTAAACTCTTCAGGAACCTCATTAAAATTATCAAGATAATATCCATACATTACACTTAAAAATCTTCCATAGGTTTTTCTTTCATCACTTAGCATTCCTGAATTATATACATTGTCAAACATATATTTCCTAAGTTTATATAGTGCATTTCTGGCCTCATCATCCAGTTTTATGTCATTAACATTTTCACTGTTTTTAATTATATTTCTAATAAGATAATCTATCCTTTTTCTTGATGTGTCCCCAAGAATATTGACACAATCCTCAGGCAAATCATTTTCTGTTATTATTCCCGCTCTAACCGCATCATCTATATCATGATTTACATAAGCAATTTTATCTGAAATCTGAACAATTTTTCCCTCAAGCGTGCTGGGCGAGCCTGCACCCCTATGATTTAGCATACCATCGAGAACTTCTTTTGTAAGATTTAGACCTTCACCGTTTTTTTCTATTCTCTCTGCAACTCTTACACTTTGAATATTATGATGAAATCCACCCGGAAGCACTTTATTTAAATCATCTTCACCTAAATGACCAAAGGGTGTATGACCAAGATCATGACCTAAAGCAATAGCTTCAGTTAAATCTTCATTTAGCCTTAAAGCTGTAGCAATAGTTCTTGCAATCTGTGACACCTCAAGAGTATGTGTAAGTCTTGTCCTGTAATGATCACCTTCTGGCGATATAAAAGCTTGTGTTTTATGCATCAGGCGTCTGAAAGCTTTGCTATGTATAATTCTGTCTCTGTCTCTTTGATAACATGTTCTTATATCACATAAATCCTCAGTTTTATTCCTGCCTTTGCTAGACTTGCTCTTTGCGGCAAAGGGACTTAATATTTTTTCTTCAAGTTCTTCAGTTCTTTCCCTTATAGTCATTTATATCACCTCTCTTATTATTTATATACGGCATTAATTCAAAAAATCCTCTATTTATCACAATTATAAGAAAAAATATATGCAATATAACTCTATTTTATTCATTTTTTATTATTAAACCAAAAAAACCGCAGCAAAGAGCCGCAGTTTCTGTTAATTAAAAAAAAGATGTTCAATTAATATTTTTAAACCAATTATTATAAGTACAGCTCCGCCTATTCTCTCTGCATATGACTGGAAAACACCGCTTATTTTTTTGCCTAGCATTATACCTATGTAAGATAAAATAAATGCAACAATTCCTATAATACTGCATGAAACCCATATATTTACACTGTCAACAATGGCAAATGTTACACCTACAGCCAATGCGTCAATACTTGTAGCAACAGCCAGCATTGTCAGGTTTTTAAACGACATTATATTTGCCTGTACATCTGCCGCATCCTCATTATCAGAAAAACTTTCTTTAATCATATTCCCGCCTATTATTGCAAGGAGAAAAAATGCAATCCAATGGTCAAATGTTTCTATATATGTACTGAAACTACTCGCAAGAAAATATCCCGCTAAAGGCATAATAAACTGAAATCCACCGAAAAACAAACCAAAGGTAACTGCATGTCTAATTCTTATTTTAGGAAGCATAAGTCCGTTTGACACAGACACTGCAAAAGCATCCATAGCAAGGCTTACTGCAATAAAAAATAATTCTAAAATATTCATTTATACTCCTCCAACAAATTAACAGATTTAATAATCATATTACACATTAAAGTTTATGTCAATATATTTTATGAAAGTTTTGCAAATAATTTACAGACAAATTATATGCTTTTAATATATTGCCTTTGTTTTCCACAACTTATATCATATAAAAACGGCAGTATTAACATCACACTGCCGTTTTTATAATTAATTTTAATGTCTGAAATGACGCATACCTGTAAATACCATAGCAATACCATACTTGTTGCATGCATCAATACTGTCCTGATCTCTTACAGAGCCTCCCGGCTGAATAATACATGTAATACCGGCCTTAGCAGCAGCTTCTACACAATCATCAAATGGGAAGAAAGCGTCACTTGCCAATGCAGCACCCTTAACAGCATCTGCACCTAACTGCTTTGTACCATGATCAATTGCCTGCTCAGTTGCCCAAATTCTGTTTACCTGTCCCGGACCAACACCGACAGACTGCTTATTCTTGCCAATTGCAATGCCATTAGACTTAGTATACTTTACAATCTTCCATGTAAATAATAAGTCTTCCATTTCCTCAGGTGTCGGTGCTCTGTCAGTTACAACATTTAACTCACCCTCAAGCAATTTGTTGTCAATATCCTGTATAAGTATACCGCCGCTTACTTTCTTTATATCAAAAGCAGTTTCAGGCTGTTTTCTTTCAATATTATCAAGTTTCAACAGTCTTATATTTTTCTTCTTTGTAAGTATTTCAAGAGCATCATCATCAAATCCCGGAGCTAATATGATTTCAAGGAAAATCTTTGACATTTCCTCAGCTGTTGCTTTATCAATTACTCTGTTTGCACATACAATACCTCCAAATATAGAAACAGGATCTGTACTATACGCTTTTGTATACGCCTCATAAATATCCTTACCGCTTGCTACACCGCAAGGATTAGAATGCTTGCAGGCAACAACTGTAGGTTCATCATATTCCTTTAAAAGCTCTAATGCACCATGTGTATCATTAATATTGTTAAAAGACAATTCTTTGCCATGTAACTGTTCTATACCTGTAAGCATACCTGAATTATCCCCTACTTCCTTATAGAAGGCAGCTGCCTGATGAGGATTTTCACCATATCTCATATCCTGTACCTTTTCAAATGTCATAGAAATAGTATCAGGATACTTTGGAAGACCTGCCTTATCTTTAAGATAATTAGCAATCATAGAATCATAATATGCAGTATGATTAAATACCTTAGCAGCTAAATAGAAGTTAGTTTTAACTGAAACCTTTTTATTTTCTTTCAGCTCATTTATTACCTGCTCATAGTCAGCAGGATCAATAATTACAGACACGTCCTGATAATTTTTTGCAGCAGCTCTCAGCATTGTAGGACCGCCAATATCAATGTTTTCTATAGCGTCCTCTAATGTTACACCAGGTTTCATAATTGTCTGCTTAAATGGATATAAATTAACAATAACAAGATCAATTAAATCCACATTAAGTTCTTTAACCTGTGCCATATGTTCAGGATTACTTCTCATCGCCAAAAGACCTGCATGAATATTAGGATGAAGTGTCTTTACTCTGCCATCTAAACACTCAGGAAAACCTGTAACCTCTGATATACCTATTACAGGAAGACCGACCTCCTTTAACTTGTTGTAAGTACCGCCTGTAGAAACAATTTCAATTCCCAATTCATTAAGCTTGGTTGCAAATTCCACAATTCCTGTTTTGTCAGAAACACTTATTAAAGCTCTCATTTTTTTACCTCCTGAAATGATAATAAAATAAAAAATGCCGCACCTTATGGGCATTTTGCCCAGACGGTCGGCTTATTAACTGCTGCACTCCCATGTGGTTATCCACTTTTCCGTCAGTTATGCAGCTTCTATACCTAATATAACAATTTTAAATAATTTTGTCAATAGAAAATGACATATTTTGCAACTATATTAAACAATGTTTTTATATTTTAAATAAAATATGAAGAGTACAAAGTTTTTGATTTTCACACTTTTTTTTATCATACATATACTGTAATTGAACTAAAATTATAGGTGGTGAATTAAATGGCAGTTTGTAAAGAATCAGGATCTATGCATAGTGAAAAATGCGTTCCTTTTGAAACACCAATTTTCCCGGACAGATTAGCAAGGGCATATGTTCCATTTCAAAAAATATGTGATTATTTTGAACCTGTTGAAGCCTTAAAAAACGGAACAATCTTTCCAAGTTTATATAGCCCTTTTAAATATTGACGGAGGTAAATTATGAGTGAAAAAGAATTATTAAAATGTCTGACAGTTCTTGACTTTATGGCTGTTGATTTACAGCTTTATCTTGATACACACCCTGATGATGCAGATGCTTTGCAAAAATACAATTCTACTATTAAAGAAGCTGATATGCTCAGAAGCCAGTATGAAAAAGAGTTTGGTCCTCTATTCTCATTCCGTTCTTATAACCACGGCAGCAGATTTAATTGGGTTGATGATCCATGGCCATGGGAAAGAAGTGCTAATTTTAGAATTGATGAGGGGGATAACTAAATGTTTATATATGAAAAAAAGCTTGAATTTCCTGTAAAAATATGTAAAACAGATCCCAAACTTGCAAATCTTATACTTACACAGTTTGGCGGAGCTGATGGAGAACTTGCTGCATCACTCAGGTATTTCAGTCAGAAATTTGATATGGTAACACCTGAGGCAAAAGCAACATTAAACGATATCGCAACAGAAGAACTTGCACATCTTGAAATGATTGGTTCAATATGCCTGCAATTAAGCGAAAATGCTGATCCTGAATTAATAAAGAAATCAGGATTTGATAAATATTATGTAGACCATGGCACAGGAATATATCCTTCAAACCCCGGAGGTACACCATTTACAGCTGCATATTTACAGTCAAAAGGTGACCCTATTACCAATCTTTATGAAGATATGGCAGCTGAGCAAAAAGCCCGTACAACTTATGAGTACCTTATGGAAATGACTGATGATCCCGACGTTATTTCACCTTTAAAATTTTTAAGAGAAAGAGAAGTCGTTCATTTTCAGAGATTCGGTGAAGCATTAAGAAAAGTTCAGGATTATGTTGATGCTAAGCGTCAGTTTACAATGCCAAAATGTGACTTGTGCAGACCTAAACGTGAGCCTGTAAACAAACCTAAATGCGATTCATCATGCAATTTAAAACGTGATACAGAATGTAAGAGATGCAAATAATTTATAACTTTAATAAATAATAAGTAACAGATTATATATGCCAGAGC
>CAJKOJ010000064.1 GCA_905201505.1 uncultured Eubacteriales bacterium
ATATAGGCGGGGCGGGTAAATGCCTGCTTAATTTTATAAAGTATTATAAAATAAGAAAATCAGCTGTTACTAATAAAGTAACAGCTGATTTATATTAGGATGCTTTTATTTCAAGTCTTAATCTGTCTGCAATAAGTGCAATAAATTCGCTGTTTGTCGGCTTACCTTTATTATTTGAAACAGTATAGCCAAAGAGTGAATCAATTGCATCTACTTTGCCTCTGCTCCATGCAACTTCAATAGCATGTCTTATTGCTCTTTCAACTCTGCTTGGTGTTGTGTTACATTTTTTTGCAATAGCAGGGTAAAGTTCCTTTGTAATATAATTAAGTACATCAATATCATTAATTGCCATAATTATTGCTTCTCGCATATAATGATAGCCTCTTATATGAGCAGGTACACCTACTTCGTGAAGAATATTTGTAACTCTAGTTTCCAAATCAATATCACTGCGGTTACTGTAACAAACACCTGTATTTAAAACTCCCTTTTTAGTTACGGGTTCTCTTAACTGTCTAATTCTTGATACAAGAAGTTCCATATCAAAAGGTTTTGCAATGTAATATTTAGCACCTAATGTAAATGCCTTTTGTGTAATTTCTTCTCCTGTAATTGCAGTAAGCATTATACACATTGTGTTTTTTGCTTTATTTTCCCTATTAAGTTTTTCAAGAACACCAATTCCGTCAAGTTTTGGCATAATACCGTCAATAAGTGCAATATCAGGAGTTTCAGTTACTATTTTGTCATAGGCTTCCTGTCCGTCGTGAGCGATACTCACAATTTCCATATCGTCCTGTTTCTCAATATAATTACTCAGACAATCACAAAAGTCCTTATTGTCATCAGCAATTAATACAGTTAATTTTTCGTTGTTCATTTTTTGATCCTCCTATTTTCTAAAAAAAATATTTTTATATTGTTGGTAAAAATGGTAATATTTACCAGATAAAGATATTATAATACTATTTCTTAGAAAATGCAAGAGAAATTTATTAATTTTTTGCAGGTTTACCAAATTTTGCCAATGAAGAGTTGCTGTAACGGCTATCTTGTGTCACTTCTTGTCCAAACCAGTCGGGAATATCAAACATTATGGCATCTTTTGTAGAATTAAATTCTACCTCTACATTCATAAAGCCTGACAGAAAACCTTTGTATATATCAAGTTCTGCTATTAATCCGCTGTCAAGGGGAATAATATATCTTATTTTTTCAATAGTATTTCCTTCAACCTTCAGCCATAGCTGTTCAAATTGTTCTTTTTTAAGCTCAAGCTCATATTCTTGTTTTTTCATAAGACCTGAACTTTTAACAGTAAGAATATATTTTTCATCTTGACGGCGTAATCTAATTGTAGGATTTGTGGAAATATATCCCTGTTTTATTTCATAATGTTTAAAGTTTTCTAAATTTTCAGGTAAATTTTTTATTAAGAATTTTCTTTCTATTTCATAATTAATATTTTTCATTTGCGTCACCCTTGAATTAATATTTATATTTTAGTATAATTAATATAATGAAAGAACTAGTATAATTTAAACTTGTCTTTATATTAGTATAGCACATAATTATTAAAATTGGGAGGTTTTTGTATATGGTAGTAATATTTTTAGCAAATGGGTGTGAAGAAGTTGAAGCACTTACGCAGATTGATGTTTTAAGAAGGGCAGGTATTGATGCACAGGGAGTTTCAATTACAAATGAAAAAGTTATAAAAGGTGCTCATGGGATTGATTTTATGGCTGACTGTACCATATATGACATAGACTTTGATAAAGTGGAAATGGTTGTGCTCCCAGGAGGTCTTGCAGGCAGAAATAATCTTATGGCGAGCAAAGAAACTGTGACTGTATGCAAGAAGTTTAATGAGCTTGGAAAATTTGTGACTGCAATTTGTGCTTCTCCAAGTATATTGGGTGAAAACGGAATACTTGAGGGTAAAAGAGCAGCCTGCTATCCGGGCTTTGAAAAGCAGTGTCATGGTGCTGAAATTACAGCAGATGAAAAGGTAGTAAGAGACGGGAATATAATTACCTCAAGAGGTCCTGCTACTGCAATGGATTTTGCAATAGAGCTTGTAAGAGCAATAGCAGGAGATAGAATTGCTGATAAAACAGCTGAGGGATTATTGATTAAATAAGTTTAAACAATGCAGAAAGATTTTCTTCTGATATTTCTGTAATATGTAATTTATCAAAGGCTTTTTGTACCTTTTCTTTATCTATACTATATATATATGCAATATCTTTTGGAGAATAGGTATTGCTGTTATAATAGCTGAGGGACTTTTTAAATATTTTACAAATGTAACTGCTGCCGTTCAGCATAATAGTAGGTATAATATCAGAAGTAAGATTATTAATATGCTTTGAGCTAAGTATAACTTTTATTTCACTTGGTGTAATATGGAGAAGGTTACTTAATTCATTTATATCCACGTTGTTGTAATGTGCCTTTATAATAAGGTCAAGAGCTTTGAGCGTTGGGCATATTTCATTGTGGTAAACATTAAAAAAACTATTCATAGTGTCACTCCTTGTAGTCTTATGTAATTAGATATAAGGTTATATTACCTTTGATAATATAAGTATAGTGAGTGATATTTTAAAAGTCTAGTTGTAAATAATGGAATTGGAGTGTTAATTGTGAATGCATTGCAGAAATATTTTGATTACAGACAGGCATTAATTGACCAGTATGTAAAAGGAGATATGACTAAAAAGGAATACCTGAACAGAAATCTGGATGCTGTGCTGGCATTAAAGGATGAACCTTTTAAAAGAGTTGATACTGTTGAAAAGGGGTTATTTAATTATCAGTTTTTTAATGCTCTTGCTAAGGACGCCTGTATGGAGGCAAAGAAGTATGCAAATAAGGAGTATTGTTATATATACACTGAACAAATTGACTATTACTATGACAGAAAAGACGGAGCAACAATGAGAATACTTGAATTGTTGGATTTCAGAGGAGTAGAGGCATATTTTATAAAAGTAAAAAGCAAGGAGCTTAAAAACAAACTTTTTGAAATAATACTTAATGATAATGGTATGATTCTACATTCCACTTCTGAATCAATTTTAAATCGTCTTAAAAAAGAAAATTGTTTTAGTGATGGAATAAGAAAATCTGTTATAGACGGATACATTAATAATAAATATTAATACTATAAAAACTGATACTTTTTTAAAAGGTATCAGTTTTTATATAGTTACTTTTTTTCTTTAAGTTTATAAATAATTTTTGTCATAGAAGAAATTATCATTATTCCGGCAGCAATAGAACTTGCCATAAATATTGTTTCTTTACCATATAATATAAAATTGAGCCACTCACCTTTTATGGCACTGCTTGTGGTAAAATACAGGTACCCTCCAGGAATAAGTATTATAATATTTGGAACAAGAAAAGTAGTTGTAGGAGTTTTTATAATTCTTGCAGCAAGTTCAGTATACGCTGATAAAAACATAGTTGCTATAAAGCATTGAAGTACAGCATTATTTAAAAACATTAACAATATATAAAGGCTCCAGCCAGCAATGCCCCCTATAAAAGGAATAAGAAGTCTTTTGCCTTTTACATTATAGAGCATTGCAAAGCCTAGAGAAGAGATGCCGGCAGTAAATATTTGAACTAAGTTATGTGTCATAATATTAATCCTCCGAAATATACTGTTGCTATAACAAATCCTATTGCCACGGCGGCAGCTTTTATTATACTTTCTGCAAATCTTAAAACTCCTGACATTGTATCCCCGCTTATCATATCTCTTATTGAATTTGTAATTGTAACACCGGGTATCATAAGCATAATGTTGCCGGTTACTATATTATCCAAATCATTGCCAAAGCCAATTTTAACTGAAATAACAGCTAATGAGCCAATTATAAAGGCAATTATCATTGTAAGAAGAGTTATGTTGGCACCAATATATTCTGACTTATTAATAAGCAAGCACATTATTATACCTAATACTCCAGAAACAATTCCATCAAAGATATAACCGCCGAAATATATTGTAAGAGAAGAAGCAATTAGAGCATATATTATGCAATAAATCCCGAATGAATATTTGCGGCTGTTAATAATATTGGAGTAACAGCTTTCTATATATGGCAGAGGGGGATGTTGGCTGCATATTTCTCTTGAAAGGCTATTGAGCTTGTCCAGCCTGTCAAGATTTGTGTTATAATTAAGTATTCTTTTTGTTTGAGTATATATATCATCTTTAACTTTTATTGTTGTTACGATGCTTGATGTAATTGTAAATACATCTACTTCTGTTACATCATAAGCATAACATATTCTTGTTATTGTGTCTTCAACACGGCTTACTTCTGCTCCGCAGATAAGCATTTCTTTGCCAATATTCATAACTGTATCCAGAAGTTTTTTGTAATCCAATTAATATCACCCCATAAATTTCAATAATTTTAAATCAGTATAACACTTAAAATAAAATAAAACAAGATAGTATAAATGCTAAATTTTTGTAAAGAATAATGTAATATGGTTTATTTAAGTGAAAATTAATAACCATAATATTTTAAAAATTATATGGTTGCAAGTTTTGTATCTATATTATAAAATAATAGTAAGTCAATAGGAGGTGTGTGTATGATAATAGGAAGCTGTACTATATATTTGACTGCTGAATGGTGTAATTCTCTTAAAGAAAAGAGAATGGTTGTAAAAAGTATAATTGAAAGAGCAAAGCATAAATTTAATATATCTATTGCAGAAGTTGATAAACAGGATATTCATAAATCTATTGTAATTGGTTTTGCATGTGTTACAAATGAAGTAAGACACGCTGATGAAATCATAGAAAATGTGCTGAATTACATAGAGAAAAATACTGATGCGGTTATTGATGATGTAGAAAGGGAAATTTTTTGAAATTAGGGCTAGATTTTTGAAACTTGCTGTGATATAATGTTAAGAAGTGCAATTATGATTTAAGGAGGATATATTAATGAGCACAGTTGAAAATATTGAGAAGAATAAGGTTAAAATTTCTTTCTCTGTAGATGCGGAAACTTTTGAAAAGGGTATGAATTACTCATATAATAAGAATAAGAACTCAATAAACATTCAGGGGTTTAGAAAAGGCAAGGCTCCTAGAAAGTTAATAGAAGCTCAGTACGGTAAGGCTATTTTTTACGATGATGCTGTAAATTATGTATTACCTGAGGCTTATGATGCAGCAGTAAATGAAAATAATCTTGAAGTTGTTTCAAAGCCTGAAATAGATGTTACAGCTATAGATGAAAATGGTGTTTCATTTACAGCTGAAGTTTGGGTTAAACCTGAGGTTAAACTTGGTGAATATAAGGGGCTTACATTTACTAAAAAAGACCCTAATCCTACAGATGAGGATATTGATGCAGAACTTAAAAAAGAACAGGAAAAGGCTGCAAGAATTGTTGATGTAACTGACAGAGCTGTTCAGGAAGGCGACATTGCAAATATTGACTTTAAGGGATATATTGATGATGTAGCTTTTGAAGGCGGCGAAGGTCAAGATTTTGACCTTGAAATAGGTTCTCATACTTTTATTGATAATTTTGAGGAACAGCTTATTGGTGCTGAAATTGGTCAGGATGTTGTTGTAAATGTTACTTTCCCTGAAAATTACGGTAAAGAAGATTTAGCAAATAAGCCAGCTAAGTTTGAAGTTAAGGTGAATTCTATTAAGCACAAGGAGCTTCCTGAACTTACTGATGAATTTATTCAGGATACAACAGAGTGCGAAAACATTAAGGAATACAGAAATGAAATTTGTGGTAATCTTTTAGCTCAGAATATTCAGAAAATTAACGCTGAGAAAGAAGAAGAACTTATT
This sequence comes from uncultured Eubacteriales bacterium, assembly GCA_905201505.1. Taxonomy (GTDB): domain Bacteria; phylum Bacillota; class Clostridia; order Lachnospirales; family CAG-274; genus Gallispira. Next base: position 5,852 of record CAJKOJ010000064.1, read on the forward strand.
AATAAGCTTGTAGATGTTTGTGAAATGGAAATTCCACAGGCTATGATAGATTCTGATGTTGATATGAAAATACAGGAATATGCTTACCAGCTCCAGCAGCAGGGTATTGGCTTAGATATGTATTTACAATATATGGGTCAGACTATGGATTCAATGAGAGAGGCATATAAGCCTATTTCTGAAAAACATGTTAAGGCAAGACTTGCACTTGAAGCTGTTGCTAAGGCAGAAAATATTGAAGTTACAGATGAAGACATTAAGGCTGAAGCTGAAAAGGTAGCAAAGGCTTATAATATGGAAGCTGACCAAATTATGAAGAGTGCAGACTTTGTTAACACTGTGAAATCTGATTTACTCAGACAGAAAGCATTAAAGAGTGTTGAAGAGACTGCCGTTGAGGCATAATTAAAACAAAATAATTACATTATGCAAAGCAAAATTTATTGTAAATTTTGCTTTGTAATTTCTCTAATAGGAGGTATATGGATGAGTTTGGTACCTATTGTTGTTGAAAAAACTGCAGGAGGAGAAAGGTCTTATGATATATATTCCAGACTTTTGCAGGACAGAATTATTTTTTTAGGAGAGGAAGTAACTGACACAACAGCAAGTCTTGTAGTTGCACAGCTATTGTTTCTTGCTGCTGATGACCCTGAAAAGGATATTAATTTATATATTAACAGTCCCGGAGGTTCAGTAACAGCCGGACTTGCAATATATGATACAATGCAGTATATTAAGCCTGATGTATCAACAATTTGTGTTGGAATGGCTGCGAGTATGGGTGCTTTTCTTTTGTCAGGCGGAGCCAAAGGTAAAAGATTTGCTCTTCCCAATTCTGAAATAATGATTCATCAACCTTTAGGCGGAGCTAAAGGTCAGGCAACAGATATTAAAATTCATGCTGAATATATACTCAAAATAAGGGATAAACTTAATAAGATGCTTTCAGAAAATACAGGCAAGCCGCTTGATGTGATTGAAGCAGATACTGAAAGGGATAATTTTATGTCAGCAGATGAAGCTGTTGCATACGGTCTTATTGATTCAGTTATTACCAAGCCTCATTAAAAGGAGAGAGAAGATGGCATCAAAAATGGATGATAGAATTTTAAAGTGTTCTTTTTGCGGAAAGCCACAGGATTTAGTTAGAAAGCTGATTGCAGGTCCGCAGCATATATATATCTGCAATGAATGTGTCGACTTATGCTATGATATGGTTCAAGCGGAACTGAGGGCAGAGGAACCGGAAAGCTTTGAAATGAGCAGCGAGCTTCCTAAACCTGCAGAAATAAAAAATGTGCTTGATGAATATGTTATAGGTCAGGAGGACGCTAAAAGGGTTTTATCTGTTGCTGTGTATAATCATTATAAAAGAATATCAGCGATGGATATTGCATCTGATGTAGATCTGCAAAAGAGTAATATTCTTTTGGTCGGACCTACAGGTGTAGGCAAGACTCTTCTTGCTCAGACAATGGCTAAACTTTTAAATGTTCCATTTGCTATTGCTGACGCTACAAGTTTAACAGAGGCCGGCTATGTAGGCGAAGACGTTGAAAACATACTTTTAAAGATTATTCAGGCTGCTGATTTTGATATTGAAAAGGCACAAAGAGGTATAATATATATTGATGAAATTGATAAAATTGCAAGAAAGTCAGATAACCCGTCTATTACAAGAGATGTAAGTGGTGAAGGTGTTCAGCAGGCTTTATTAAAAATTCTTGAAGGTACTGTTGCCAATGTTCCGCCTCAAGGAGGCAGAAAACATCCTCATCAGGAATTTATACAAATTGATACAACTAATATTTTATTCATTTTAGGCGGTGCGTTTGCAGGAATTGAAAAGATAATTGATAAGCGTCTTACAAAAAAAGTTATAGGCTTTGGTGCAGATGTGAAGTCTGAAGATGAGATAAAACATAGTAATATTCTTAAAAATATTCTGCCTCAGGATTTAGTTAAATATGGACTTATACCTGAAATTATAGGTAGAATGCCTGTAGTTGCAACTTTAGAAAACCTTGATGAGAGTGCATTAATCAAGATATTGACAGAGCCTAAAAACGCATTGACAAAACAGTATAAATATATGCTTGAACTTGACGGTGTAGAGCTTGAATTTACTCCTGAAGCGTTAAATGCTATAGCTAAAAAGGCTATTGAACAGGAAACAGGAGCAAGAGGATTAAGGGCAATTGTTGAAGGATTTATGAATGATATAATGTATGAAGTTCCGTCTGATAATACAATTGAAAAGTGTATTATAACTGATAAAACTGTTGAAAAAGGTGAAAAGCCGGAATATATATTTAATCCTGATAGAGCTGTAAAAGTAAAAAGAACTGAAAAAACTGCATTGAATGAAAGAAATATGAATGCAGGTTAATAATAATTAATTTGTTTGACGATTATATGAATATTGTGTTATAATAAATGCGAGGAAATGTAAAATTTTCTCGCATTTTCTTAATTTATAGATATTATATTTAAACTTGATAAATTTTTGTCAAAATAATATATAAGAAACTATGCAGAGCATAAATTTGTTGGATTAGTTACATATATTTGATAAGTAGAATACGATAATAAAAGGCGTACAAAATAGAGGAGAAATATATATGAAAAAAGATTCTATGGTAAAAATTAATGTTTTTATATGTGTAATTATTGCTCTTGGTTTTTTAATTACATCATTTATAAGTTATAATTCTAATAAGGGTATTTTTTTCAAAGATATTGAAAATATATCTACATTAACTTTAGAAGGAATTTATCATGAAATTGATAATATATTGTCAAAGCCCATTAATATTTCAATGACTATGGCCAATGACAGTTTGCTGAAAAATCTTCTTGAAGAAGAGGATTTGAGAAGTAATGATGATGAATTTCTCTCAGAGATGAAAAATTATTTAAATACATATAAAGAAAAATATGGTTATGAATCGGTATTTTTGGTTTCTACAGATACAAACAGATATTATCATTTTAACGGAATAGACAGAATATTGACACCTGATAATGCAGAAAATGACTGGTATTATGCTTTTATTTCTGCTCCTGAGGAATATTCCATTAATATTGATAATGATGAAGCGGCTAATAATGAAATAACAGTGTTTGTAAACTGTAAGATGAAAAATGATAATAATGAAATTATTGGTGTAATAGGTGTTGGTTTTAATGTTAATCATTTACAGCAGATGTTTGTAAACTATGAGAAACAATTTAATGTTTTAGCTTATTTGATTGATAATAAAGGTATAATACAAATGTCTGTATCAGATACAGGGTACAGCAATAAAAATTTCTTTGACTATGAAAAATTTGCAGAAGTAAAAAACGAAATATTTAGTAAAAAAGATGATATGCAAAGACTGTGGCATTCATTTGATAAAGGTGAAAGTTATATTGCTTCGCAATATATACCTGTACTTGACTGGTATCTTATAATTGACAATGATGTTACAGAACTTGAAAAAGAAATAAGTCTTCAAATGTTTAAGTCTGTTTTAGTTATTTTAATAGTAATTGCAATTATATTGTCTGTTATAACAAATACTATAAGAAATTATGACAGAGAAATTGTAAAACTTGCAACAGAAAGAGAAAGAAAACATAAAACAAAGTTTCAGAATGAGACTGAAAAATTATATGAAAATATATATGAAATTAATATAAGTAAAAATGAGGCTGCAAGTGAGGATACAGAGGCATATTTTGAAAGTCTTGGAGTTCCGAGAAATACACCTTATAATGAAGCATTAAGGATTATTGCAGATAAGCAGATAAAAGAAGAATTTAAAGAGGGGTATGTCAGCACTTTTGAGCCGGAAAATATTTTAAAGGTTTTTAATAAAGGTAAGGAAAGTATATCTTATGACTTTATGATAACAAAGGACAATGGTATATCTTATTACTGGATGAGGATAACTGCCTGTATTTTTTATTGGGATGATGATAAGTCTGTGAGAATGTTTGTGTACAGACAAAATGTCGATGATGAAAAAAGCAAGGAAAAACAGATGATTGATAAAATGGAGAGAGATTCACTTACAGGTCTGTTTAATAAAGTTGCAACACAAAAGGCTGTACAGAAGAAATTAAGCAACAATACAGATAAACTATATGCTTTCTTTATTTTGGATATAGATAATTTTAAAAATGTTAATGATTCTTTTGGCCATGCGGTGGGAGATCATGTTATTGTTGATTTCGCTCATAGTTTGCAAAAGTGTTTTCGTGATAGTGATATTATAGGCAGAATTGGCGGAGATGAGTTTGCAGCATTTTGTCCGGTTGATTCACTTGATACAGTTAGAAGCAAAGCCAGTAAAATATCAGATAATCTAAATAAAAGCTTTAGATACGGTGATATACAATGTGATATTTCTGCAAGTATTGGTATAGCTATATCACCTATAAACGGAACGGATTTTGATACTATATATAAAAATGCGGATATTGCTCTATACGAGACAAAGAAAAAAGGTAAAAATGGTTTTACAATTTATAGAGATAATTAAGATTTATAAAAAAATTAATTATGGAAATGGTGCTGTTTAAATTGATAACTGCAAACAGCACCACAAAATATATAAAGTATGAAAAAAACAGCTTCTGTTTAAAACACAGAAGCTGTAAATTTAATATGTAATTAAATTAATATACCGGCGATTTCCTTTGGAAGTTCTGTAGGAAGAGTGTTGGCAGAAATTGTAAAGTCAATACCGTACTTATCACCCATAGCTTTAAGCTTTGCTACTAATTTAATGATGTCTTCACTGTCAAGTTTTTCAACGATTTTAAAAATACCGTCAATAAATATCTTTTCAATATCACTATTCTGAGAAAGGATACCATAAATAAAACCAACTAATTCTCTGTAATTAACGAGAGGGAATTCAGCTACCTCCACAAATCTGATAGAATGGTCTAAATCATAAATATGTCTGCTGTCATCATCAATATATACAACACAACCCTTAGCTTCTTTAGATGCTGTATTAGCCATCTCTATAAGCTTCTTTGTTTTTCCTTCACCTTTTTCACCTGCTAAAATCTGTACCATAGTAATCTCCTCCTTAAAATTAAATTGAAGAATAAATCTTCATATTATTGCCGATTAATAATACGGTAATAATAAAACAATGATAAATTTCATTGCTGATTTAATATATATATTCAACAAAAATTCCAACATTCCTTTTTATTTTTTAAAAA
>CAJKOJ010000065.1 GCA_905201505.1 uncultured Eubacteriales bacterium
TGCACACTCTGTACCTGCCCTTAAACTCCCAGAAGTCCCTGTACCCTCTGCCAACAATTTCAGGCAAACTTATAATTTTTTCATTCACATTTTATCACCCCTTTCTCTTCATCCTGTCTGTCATCTATATTTTATATAAATAACTAATTAATAACCACGTTTTGCTGCCTATAATATTGGCAAAATCAAAACTCTCCCTTCCTTAGTTACTTTTGCAATATAAATTATATAAATTATATAAATAACTTTACTCCTTTATCTCTTCTTCCCCCTGAAAAATAACCCTGGCAACATTATCCACTTCAACCTTATCAGTAAATAAACGGTATCTTTTTCCAAGCAGTCCTGCCGCCTTGTTTGCATCAGAAATTTTTGCAGGTATTTCCACAGTCACAGGTACTTCCCTTTTTGTAACCTGTCTTTTCATTTTTCCCTTTTCATCAGGCACATACTCCGACTTTTCTTCTGCCAAAGTCACTACAACCGATTCTTTTTTCTCTCTTCTCATTACAGCAGTCAAGTACTCCATAACCTCTCTGGCATCAGCTGTTTTCTCACTGTGTATTTTTTCAAGTTCCCCGTCAATATACTCTCTTATTTCAGGCTTTTTCAATAACCTTGATGCAGAATTTCCTGCTGTCTTCTTACTGACATTTTTATATACTTCCATATACGCCCTTGTTCCGTTTAAATCAATCAAATATTCATCAGCAAATTTTTTTTGCTTTTCCGTCAAATTCTCACCCCATTTCACTCTATTTCACTTTACCATTATACCACACTCTCGTGTTACATTGTGTTCCCACTAAATAAGACCGGGGGACGGTTCCAATAAAACGCAAAGCGTTTCCAATAAAACACAAAACCTTTCCAATAAAACGCAAAGCCTTTCCAATAAAACGCAAAGCCTTTCCAATAAAACGCAAAGCGTTTCCAACTTCATATCATTACTCAAATTCCTGCTCTTGACCAATATGTGAATATGATTTGTCATCAAACAATAAGCATAAACTTCAAACCCAAATTTACTTTTGGCGTCTCTCACTATAAATAAAAATTTTTCAAAATCCCTGTCCTCATAAAAAACATTCTGTCTTGACACACCTCTCCATATTACGTGGTAAATGTCAGTTTTACTGCCGATCCGTGCTGTTCTTGGCATATTAATCACCTCAGCCCAACAATACCACAAGTCAACATTATTGTCAACACACATTCTCAACTGCAACTATTTTCTCCATAACACTCTTTTCAAAATCCCTCAGAGCATTTCCGTGCATTCTCCTTATGTAATTATAATTATAGTTCATTTCATCAGCTATTTTTTCAAGACTTTTAAGCTCAACATATCTTTTGTATATAATATCAGCATAAATAGGATTTTTAATTTTCTGTATGTCTCCGATTATCTTATGCTTCAAGTCCACAAACTCTTCAATGATTTTTTTTATTTCCCTTTCCCTGTCAATATACTTGTCAATGATATTGTAGCTTTTCTTTAAGCCTCCCCTCACCTTTTCCCTTTCAGTATTCACAGCCGATATACTGTAGGCAGTCTCTTTCAAATCCTTCAGTTCACTTTCCCTCTGCCTTATAAACACATCAAGCCTTTTCAGTTCCTCAAGATATTCTCTCCCTGTCAAAAAAAGCACCTCCCTTAAATAAAAAAACTATTGACTTTTTCAGAAATAGTATTAAACTATAATTATCGGGGTGTAGCGTAGCTTGGTAGCGCGCAGCGTTCGGGACGCTGAGGTCGCAGGTTCAAATCCTGTCGCCCCGATTTTTTTATTGCTTACAATCATCTCTGAATAAGTATTCCACATAGTCAGTGATTCCCTCACTTTTCCAGTTATCCAATATTCCTTTTACATACTGCATAAAACATTTGTCTTTTTCATAGGCAATTTTAAAAGCCTCACATATAAGCTGACTGTCAAATATCTTAAGCCACTCTGTAATTTCACTTTTATCCTTACAATTTTCATTTACACTCAGCCCAAAACATTTAAAATAAGCACTTTCTATATTTACCCCTATGTTCAAACTACCCTTTTTGTCTTGTTTTATTTTATTTGCTTTATTTTCATTTCCTTTAATTTTCTTTTCTTTACTTGTTTCTGAACTCCCGCTTATTTCAGCCTTATCCGTCCTGTTTTTCTCTTTGTTCTCTTCATACTCTTCCGATGTTCTCCCCATTCTCTCCCGAACCTCGTATGCCTGCAATATGGAAGATTTAGAGGAAATAGCTTTCATTTCCTCTTTACCAAGCATCCATATTTCAGGTATAACCACTACATTACGCCGTTCTACAGTAGTTCTATAATAAACCTGCTGTACCCGTCTGCTTGTTATAATACCCTGCTTAAAATGGTCGCCGCTGAATAGTTCACACGCCACAAGCATTCCTATAACATTGCATATAGTAGTTTCCTCTACAGAATATTTTCCCCTGCAATAATCCTGCAGTTCCCATATAACTTCTTCTCTTGTACCTTCATTGTACACAATATAATACCCCTTATCGCTGTATATCATTTCCAGCAGAGCGTCATATATTACATAAACCAGATACCCATATTTCTGCCTGACTTTGTTGAACTTTCTGTCACGCATCATACCAACATCTCTTGGGTAATAGTCAATGCCGGTTTTGGTTATTGCCATATTTTCACCTCTTAATATAGATTTTAATGTTCCGCTGTATCAACAGTTCATTACTCAATATATTTTCAGCATATCTTTATATTGCTGTCCTTTGTCACTTCCAGGCATATAAGCTGACTTTTTATCTCCTCAAGCTCATTTACACTCTCCTTATTATCAACAAATACAGGTACATACACATCATAATAATCTTGTAAAGTGTTTATAATATCAAGCCCCGCATTTATTTTCATAGCATTATTCAGATCCCTGTACGGCACCCCCTCCACAGTAGCCTGACAGCATTCTGCATATACGCCGTTTATCTGCTTTTCATACAGCTTAAATTTGACTGTTTTAAACTTGCTGTTGATTATTTCTCCAAGCATATTTATTTTCGCCTCTGTAAATCTTTTTATCTCCTGTTCTTCTTTTTCTATATTGGCTATAGCTTCCCTTTTTGCCTTGTCCTCATCTTTAAGCACTTCTATTCTTTTACGCAGTATTTCCTCTCTTTCGATTACACCCAGTTCCTTTTCAAGTTCTCCAAGCCTCACTTTTAATAAAGCAAGCTCCTCATCCAGCTCTGATGTATCTGTCACGCAATTTTTCACATCTTCTTCAGCCTTTTCAATTTCAGCCATAATTTCAGCTGTATTTAACACAGGCAGTTTCATTTCATTGTTTTCCGCTTTAATGCTTTCGTATTCTGACTTTAAATTTTCAAGTTCTTTGCTTTTTTCTGCAATCAGCTTTTCATTTTCAGCTGTATTCTCCTCTATTACTTTCAGCTTTTCACTTAATGCAAAAAGTCTCTCCTCTTTACTTTTATTAAATTTATTAATTTTACTTTCAAGTTCTTCTTCCTCCCACGGACGCCCGCAGCAGGGACAAACAGAATTCACAAATACACTTTTACCTGTATTCCTATATTCCTCTTCAATATTTTTTTGCAGACTGCCTTCTTCTGCCACATTTTTTGCACACTCTTTAATAACCCTTTCACAGTCAGCCATTCTGTATTCTATATTGCTCAATTTCTTTCGTTTTTCATATCTTATATTTGCATTGCAGCTTTCTATTTTTGCTTTTTCCGCTTCATATTCAGCTTTGGCTTTTTCAAGTTTTGCCTTTGCCTGTTTTACCATTATTTCAGCCTCGGTCCTTGCAGCATTTTCATTTTTCAGAATCCTTATTTCCTTTTCAATGCCTGTAATTTCAGCCTTTGTATCAATTATTTCACTTTTGACATACTCTTTATTTCTGTTTTCATTTCCTTCAATGGAGTAGAGTATTTCATCAATTCTTATAGGAATTGCAGAAAGCTCCGTTTCTGTTTTTTTCTTTGTCGCTGCAAGCTCTCTTACCCTTTCTTCAACACTTTCGCCTTTTTCAAGCAGCAGAGCAATATTTGTCATACCTGCTTTTAAAGCTATGTTTAAATCAGAGCCCATATCAGCCATATCCATAAGAACCTTTCTCTGCTCCTGCCATTTTGAAGAGCAAAATTGTCCCGGATTTGTTATAAGTTTAAAAAGTTCTTCATTTACAAAACTGCATATTTTTTTCTGAAATTCAGATTGTTTTACAACAGCATTATTTATCTCATACACTGTTTCATTTCCTGCAAAAACCTTACTGCAAGACCCTCTGTCCTTTATCCATTTATCCCTCATAGTCCTTTGAAGCACAAGCTCATCACCCATTACATCAAACACACCTCTTACCCTATGCTCAATGTATGGTATTTCATTTCCCTGTGAATTGAGAGTTTTTATTTCAAACTCCTTTCTGCCCTGACTGTCCTTTCCAAACAACAGCCACCAAAATCCGTCAAATACAGTAGTCTTACCTGTACCGTTGCCGCCCCGTATGTAAGTTACACTGTCATTAAAATTAACTTCAAGCCTTTTAATACCCTTAAAATTTATCAGTTCCAGTTTTTTAATTTTTATTTTCATTATCCGTTCTCCTTTTAAACCCCTTAAATATAATCAGCACTTATAAGCATTAAATATTATTTACAGTCCTTATAAACTCTTTAAATGCTTTCCGCTCCTATAAATATCTTAAACACAATTTGTTATATTTTTTCTATTACTTTGTACTTTACCTAACAAAAACTCATAAGTTTTTTCATTTAAACCTAATTTACTTCTTTACTTTTTTCCCAAGTAGAAATTATCTTATTCTGAATTTATTTAGGAACTTTAATGTCCTCTTTCCGTTTATGAGCATTATAATTTTTTTTAGCTGAATACATTTCAAAGTTAAATATATATTTAAAAATACAGATATTAAAACAATTATGTAAATCATTATTACAGCCTCCTTTTTATCACTTTGTATATCAACCTTTTCCCCGACATATATGTAGCAACATAATTCACACAAGTAAAATAGCCGCCCTTTCGGCATTTCACATATACCCTGAACCACCGCTTGGCTGTCTCTACAACAACAGCCCTTATTTTTCTTGCTGCCCTGTCCTTGGATATTTCGCACTCTGCATCCATTATTATTTCAACAATATCCCCGCTCCTTATTCCTAGAACATTCATACAACCAACATTAAACAGCATTACCTGCCCTCCTTTTGTTTAATCTATTAAACATATTAATCAAAAAAAATAGCTGTCACCTTTACACTTAAGGCGTCCGCCAGTTTTTTCATTGTATTTGTTGTAGTTACATTTATTTTGCCTCTTTCAAGACCTGAAATGACAGCTTTTGATACGCCTGATATTTCTGCAAGCTCCTCCTGTGACAAACCTGATTTTTCTCTGTACTCTTTTAAGTGTGTTTCCATAACTTCACCTCCTTGCTAAATAGAGTTTAGCACATTAAACATATATTGTCAAGCATATTAAACCAACTTGCTTCGACAAATTTAGCACATTAAACATTTCCTTGTATAATTTATTAAACTTCTTATTGCCTTTTTCACTTTTTCACTGTATAATTAAGTTAGACAAACAATACGAAAGGAGATATTACAATGACTTTGGGCGATATAGTAAAAAGGTACCGTGAAGATAACAATATATCTATGGATAGCTTTTCCAAAAAAGCAGGCTTAAGCAAAGGCTATATATCAATGCTTGAAAAAAATAAGAATCCTAACTCAGGCAAACCAATAAGACCATCTCTGCTTACAATTAAATCTATAGCTGTGGCTATGAATATTGATGTTAATGATCTCATTGCTTCCCTTGATAACCAGGAGGTAATTCTATCAAAAGAAAAAGATGCCATTGACCCTTTTTCATACAAGGATATTTTGCCAATAACAACAAAAAAGGTTCCTCTTTTAGGAGTAATATCCTGCGGAGAACCCATATTCTGCAATGAAGAACACGAAAGCTATATGCTTGTAGGCACAGATATACAAGCTGATTTTTGTCTGAGAGCAAAGGGCGACAGTATGATTAATGCCAGAATAATGGACGGGGATATTGTATTTATTCGTCAGCAGCCTTTTGTTGACAACGGAGATATAGCTGCTGTCCTTATAGACAATGAAGTTACATTAAAACGTGTGTATTATTACAAAGACGATAATATGATGAGCCTTAATCCTGAAAATCCTCTTTATAAACCTTTTATTTATACAGGCGAGGAGCTTAACCATATTAAGATTTTAGGCAAAGCAATTGCTTTTCAGAGTGACGTTAAGTAAAAAAAACAGAGGAAACGGCTAAAGTTTCCTCTGTTTTATATTTAAATTTTACTTCCCAATGTATAACAAAACAAAAATATTTTCTCAGTACCTTATCTGTTTTAAATTAAACCTTACAGTCAATTTTTTTATATTTAACGGTATTTCAAATAATCTAAAAACCTCTTTACCGCAAGGGACGCATTTTTACTGCTTCGCAGTGCAATACCAATATTCCTGTATGCAGGCACGTCCAATTCCTTTGCAATGATTTTGTAAGGTATCCGTCTCAAAATCAGTTCAGGCAAAATACTGATACCTAACCCGCTTTCAACCATTGACATAATTGCATAATCATCCCACGTTGTAAAATGTACATCAGGTGTCAAACCGCAGCGTTCAAATATTTCTGAAACCTCAGCCTTTGCCCCCTTTTCCAATAGCATAAAAGGCTCATCACAAAGAGCCGATACAGGGACTTTTTCACAATCGGCAAGCCTGTGATTTTCAGGCAGTATAACAAGCAGTTTATCCTGTTCCAAAAATATCGTCTCCAAATCCTTATGTACAGGCAGACGAATAAAACCACAGTCAACACGCCCCTCTAATATCCATTCCTCTATTTCTGTATAGTCCCCAAGCAGCAGTTCGTAATCTATATTAGGATAATCCCTTTGAAATTCCTTGATAATATTAGGAAGCCAATGTGTAGCTGCACTTGAAAATGTACCAATACGAATAAGTCCCGATTGCAGACCTTTTATTTCATCTGCCTCTATTTGCAGTTTTTCATACTCACAGCAAACACTTTTTATATATGGAAGCAGCTTCATACCATCACTTGTAAGTTTCACACCGGCTCTCCCCCGCTCTAAAAGAACAACTTCCCATTCCCTTTCAAGATCACTTATCATACGGCTGATTCCCGATTGAGAATAGTTCAGTATTTCAGCTGCCCTTGTAAAACTGCCATATTCAACAGTCTTTACAAAAGCCATATATTTCTGAATATTTGTATCCATATTACATCGCCCCTTTTATCATCTGGTTTTGTCATACTATATATGATAAACATTTGCTTTTATTATTTTTATTTTAATGATACAATAAAAATACAATGATTTCAAGTAGGAGAGTGAAAAATATGTTTTACATAAGCGAAATACATAAAAGTAATCCTGACGTCTTTAAAACACCGCTTCAGAAAATGGTATACAACACTTTAAATCATCTTCATATACCTTTTGAACGTGTTGATACAGATGAAGCAATTACTATGGAAGATTGTACATCAATTGAGAAAAGGCTCAATATGAAAATGGTAAAAACATTGTTTCTTTGTAATCGACAGCAAACTGATTTTTATTTGTTTATTACTGTAGGCAGTAAACCTTTTCATTCCAAAGACTTCAGTACTGCCCTTAATATTTCCCGCGTTTCCTTTGCCCCATCAAAATATCTTGAAACTATGCTTGGAACAAAAATTGGAGCTGCTACTGTTTTCAGCAGTCTTTTAGACGCTGAAAACAATGTACGGATTATTTTTGATAAGGATGTTCTCTCGGAAGAATGGTATGGATGTAGTGATGGTACAACAACAGGGTATATGAAAATAAGAACAGATGACATTTTAAAAACATTTTTACCCTTTACTAATCACACTCCATTAATTATAGAGGTGTAATATGGGGCTCTATCATAATAGAATTGTAGTAAAAGTAGGAACTTCTACTCTTACAAATGAATTAGGAAAAAGCAACTTATATGCTTTTGACCATCTTGCCCGCGTTTTATCTGATATTCACAATATGGGATACGAAGTAATTCTGGTGTCCTCCGGTGCAATTGCTGTTGGAGCAAATAAGCTGAATATGAAAGAACGTCCGTCAAGTATGCGAATAAAGCAAGCCGCAGCTGCAATAGGACAATGCAGCATTATATATCTTTATGACAAATTTTTTTGTGAATATGATAAAACAATAGCACAAATATTGCTCAATGCTGAAGATATTGAACAGGAAGAAAAAAAGGAAAACCTTACAAATACCTTTAATACACTTCTTGAAATGGGTATTATTCCTATAGTAAATGAAAATGATTCTGTCAGCTATACTGAAATAGAATCAGAGGACAGGCTCTTTGGCGACAACGATATGCTTTCTGCTGTTACCGCCGTTCTTTGCAGGGCAAAAAGATTAGTAATTTTATCTGACATCAACGGACTTTATGATGCAGACCCTCGCCTTTACCCAAAAGCAAAGCTTATAAAGCGAATAGAAGAGATTGACAAAGAAACATTTCTCCTTGCAGGCGGAGCAGGCTCAAGGCGGGGAACAGGCGGTATGAAGACAAAACTTCAGGCAGCCAAATTAGCAACCTCCCGTGGAATAGACACAATTATTTCAAATGGGAAAAACCCTGAGGCATTATATGAAATTATTAAAAACAATTCCTCAGGCACTTTATTCGTAGGGAAAACTTTACAATAGAAATTTATGTAAACATCATACCGCCCCTTTGGCATATAATGACATTTATAAAAAATCAGAGGACCCTTCATTGTCTAAAGGGTCCTCTTTTGATTTGATTATATACTAACCTTTAATATTTATATGTTAATTATAATACTGTTTAATTTCACTTTCCCTCTTGCTTTTCTCACTTATTGTTTTTACATAATAATTTTTGAGCCATACTGCACCCAAACTCCAAAGCTTCCTTGAAATCCCCTGTCTCAATATACCTGTGCAGGAATCCTGCAAGCATACAATCCCCTGCACCAACAGTATTACCTGCTTTTATGCTTTCTGCCTTTAAGATATATTCCTCTTTTTCATTTACAAACACAGCACCCATACTGCCCATTGATACTATTACATTTTCACTTCCCATTTCACATACTTTTTTTCCATAGTACAAAGCCTCACTATATGTATTTATATTACATTTAAAGAGCTCACCAAGTTCATAATTATTAGGTTTTATAACAAAGGGTCTGTTCTTTACAGCAAGCCTTAAAGCCTCCCCTGTTGTATCTACAACAAATTTTCCTTTAACCTTAGTCATAACATAGCTGTAAGCACTCTCATCAATACCTTTGCAAAGAGAACCTGACAGCACAATGTAATCCTCATCACAGCAATTTATACTCTCACAAAGTTTGTCAATGTCCTTTAATTCAGCCTGACACCCTATTCCGTTTACAGCAGTCTCCCTCTCACCTGTTATCTTTACATTTATTCTGGAATTCCCCTTTACTTCCAAAAGATTGCAGTCTATTCCTGTCTTACTTATTTCTCTTCTTATAAACTCCCCTATACAGCCTGCCGCAAAGCCGCATATAACACTTTTCCTGCCTGCCTCTTTCAGTGCCAGCGATACATTAATTCCCTTTCCCCCAACTCTGACAAGCTCCTCAGAGCTCCTGTTTATTTCCCCTATTTTAATATTTTCAACATTCATTATATAATCAATGCTGGGATTTAACGTAAAGGTATATATCATTATATACTCCTCCTCATAAATCTTTAGATGTGTGTTAACTTTTGCAGTACCATTCTTTTCTAATACCTATAAACCTTTAACCCCTTTGTCTGATTTTCTACTTGACTTAAAAGTATAATTATCCTTATTACAGCAATCTAATTTTTTGTATACTTCAGAATTTATTTTCCCCTCAAAGCACTATTTACATACTTTATCGGTACATCCATTCTTTTAGCTGTCTCCTCAGCTGTCATACCACTGTCAATAAACCTTCTGCAAACAGATTTCATATTTTCACCAACTTCAATAATGTGCATATCAGGGTCATAAAATCTCACAGCCCTCTGTCCCCACCTATGTTCAATAACACGGTGAACATATTTTAAATCTTTTACTTTATCAATCTTTTCAACAAATTTGTCAAAATCATCTTCTTCAAAATATACTTCGCATTCTCTGCCACCAAAGAATATCTCACTTGTATTTATAAATTTACTCCAACTGTCTAATGTCTGCAGACATAATCCGCCTGTTAGTGTTACGTTTGCCCCAAAATCCATAATTATATGCAGTCCCAAAACCTCTTTATAGAAATCTATAGACCTTTTCATATCTTTTACAGCCAATAATGTATTTTTATATTTCATTATAACATACCTTCCTTCTAATTCTTTATATTAAAACAGATAATTCAAATAACATCTGCTGTATACATTACGGTATAAGCTCTATTGCCTTTCATATATATTTTAATCTGTATCTGTCAAATTAATTATACCAGCATCTCCGTTGTTTGTATATACTGTATTTATCATAATTGCACTGCCAATTTAAATACAGCAATCTCTTATCATTATGTAACATAGAGCACCGCATACTTTGATGCTATCTCTCAATAATATCTTTTACTGTTTTGGGCTGTTCCCTGTGTTATCTGTTCCGTCTTTCCCTTATACTCCCCGCCTTTTTACTGTTGCTGTTTCTTACCTCACTTATATTCCCTATTTTTATATCTTACTTATTTTTTCACCATTACATTTTTTCCGTTCTTCCTCACTATCTCCAAATTCCTTTGACCCATACAGTGACGCTTTTATCATTAGCCTGAATTTATTATCTGCCAGTCCTCACATTTTGTAATTCGCATTGCTGCGACTTTACTTCGGCTCCATTTTTTACTTTACTCTCTCAATACTGCATTTTGCTGCTCAGCACTGTTCTTTTGCTGCTGTTTATACTGTTAAGATAAATAATAATATTATAGT
>CAJKOJ010000066.1 GCA_905201505.1 uncultured Eubacteriales bacterium
TTTTTTAACTTTTTGCATAAAAAACTTTATTTTTTTCGTTATATTTGCACAAAGCAAATTTATTGACAAATACTGTAATTAATATTATAATTTATTTTAAGGGATACAAGGATGTATTAATACAACAGATATATCTGTTGTATGTTTTACGCCAAAATAAAAAATTTCTGCATCGGTTAACAGTTACCGCATATAAATATCAACAGGAATTTTCACCCCAACAAACAATATATAAATAAATTTTCAGAACGGAGGAAACAAAACTATGGGATATGTAGATAGAGTTCTTGCTGAACTTATTGAAAAAAATCCAGCACAGCCGGAATTTCACCAGGCTGCAACAGAGGTATTAACAACACTTAAGCCTGTTATTGAGGCTGACAAAAGATATGAAGAATCAGCACTTCTTGAAAGACTTGTTGAACCTGAAAGACAAATTATGTTTAGAGTGCCTTGGATTGATGACAAGGGCAATGTACAGGTAAACAGAGGATTCAGAGTACAGTTTAATTCTGCTATAGGACCTTACAAGGGCGGTTTAAGATTTCACCCTTCTGTAAATCTTGGTATTATTAAGTTTTTAGGCTTTGAACAAATTTTTAAGAACAGTTTAACAGGTCTGCCTATCGGCGGCGGTAAAGGTGGTTCAGACTTTGATCCTAAGGGTAAATCTGATAACGAAGTTATGAGATTTTGTCAAAGCTTTATGACAGAACTCTACAGACATATTGGTGCTGATGTCGACGTTCCCGCTGGTGATATTGGTGTAGGCGGCAGAGAAGTTGGCTATATGTATGGTCAGTACAAGAGAATTACAGGTCTTTATGAAGGTGTTTTAACAGGCAAAGGACTTACTTTCGGCGGCTCATTAGTAAGAACAGAAGCTACCGGATATGGTCTTGTATATCTTGTTGAAGAAATGCTTAACAATAAGGGCAACAGCTTTAAGGATAAGACAGTTGTTATCTCAGGTGCCGGCAATGTTGCTGTCTTTGCAGCTGAAAAGGCTACTAAATTAGGTGCAAAGGTTGTTTCTCTCTCAGATTCAAACGGTTATATATATGATGCTGACGGTGTTGACATTGAGTATGTTAAGGACTTGAAGTTCAACAGAAGAGGAAGACTTTCTGAATATACTCAGACACACAAAAACGCTGAATACCATGAGGGTAAAGGTGTTTGGAATATTAAGT
Organism: uncultured Eubacteriales bacterium; assembly: GCA_905201505.1. GTDB lineage: Bacteria > Bacillota > Clostridia > Lachnospirales > CAG-274 > Gallispira. The sequence continues at coordinate 1,194 of CAJKOJ010000066.1, forward strand.
GTGATATTGCTCTTCCTTGTGCAACTCAGAACGAACTTAACGAAGCTGATGCTAAAGCACTTGTTGCAAATGGTTGTATAGCTGTCGGTGAAGGTGCAAATATGCCTTCAACATTAGAAGCAATTAATGTATTTTTAAACAGTAACATATTATTTGCCCCTGCTAAGGCTGCTAATGCCGGTGGTGTTGCTACATCTGCACTTGAAATGAGCCAGAACAGTGAAAGATTAAGCTGGACATTTGAAGAAGTTGACGCTAAGCTTCACGGTATTATGGTTAATATCTGTAAGAATATGACTGAGCAGGCAGAAATGTATGGTATGAAGGATAACTACGTTGCCGGTGCTAATATTGCCGGATTCAAGAAGGTAGCTGAAGCAATGTTAGCTCAAGGTATCTGCTGATAAAATCTATAATAACTAAAGTATTTTTATAAAAATATAAAGAGTTGCTGAAAATTAATAGTTTTCAACAACTCTTTTTTATACATTAATATAATAGACAGTTAATTCAATTGCCATATACCAATGCAAATAAATACTATACTGCAAAAACAACCCAAATTCAAAATTCTACAAAGCAAAATACCTATACCAAGTCCTATAATGAACACACCAAGGAGATATTTTCTTATATCGCAAAACCTCACATCAAAACATCCCTCACCCATATATACTATTTTATGCAAATAGTTTTAATCTCTTGACATAATTAAAATTAAAATTCCCTCTTTTACAGAAACTGTTGCAATATCCGATGCCATTACATTACTTACACCTAAAGATGTGCCTATTTCCATATCCGCATCCTTAAGTTTATATTCAAGATTTTCAGTATTTATTCCCTTAACCATTGTAGTCAGTGGAATAAGGGATACCGTTTGTCCTTTTTCACCCACTATATCTATACTGTCCTCTACAAGAGTAATTATATTATGTTCATCAAGGAGACAAGCCCTTACACCTAATCTCATAGGTGCAAGAAGAATATGTACATTTGCCAGACTGTGGTCAAACCGGCTTCCAAGTCCGCCCACTATGTATATCTCATCTGCACCCTTTTCCAATGCCATATCAATAGCAATTTCCATATCTGTTTTGTCTTTTTTAGCAGGGTATTCAATTTTTAAAACGCCTAAACTATCAAAAAAATCTTCATCTGCTGAATTTGCAGAATCAAAATCCCCAACTATTACATTTGGCATTATCATCATAGCCCTGCAATGCCTTATTCCTCCGTCACAGGCAATAATATAGGCATCTTCAAAATATTCCCTTACTATATCATAATCCTTGATATCACCATTACCAATTATTATAGTTTTCATATTGCTACCTCATTTTAATTTCAGCATTTTCACATAGTATTTATAAGCTAATAAGTTAAATAATTTTATTAGTATTTCTCCTGAAATTATAAATTAATACTTTCTCATAATATCATTAAATTCCTGTATTCTTTCTGCTGTATTATATTTGCCAAAAACAGCTGAACCTGCAACAATAATATTTGCTCCTGCATCAAGAGGCTTTGTAATATTATCTGCATTTATACCGCCGTCAATTTCAATATCGTAACTAAGTCCATTCTTAACTTTATATTCTGCAAGCCCTTTAACATTTTCAAGGGTAGATTCAATAAAGCTTTGACCGCCGAAGCCAGGTTCAACACTCATTACCAAAAACATATCTGCATATTCAGCAAGATTCAGAACATCTTTATAGCTTGTCTTTGGCTTTATTGTAACAGCAGACTTTTTACCAAGCTCCCTAATTCTTTTAAGGACAGGCACACAGTCTTCTGTTGCCTCATAATGAATATTTATAATATCAGAACCCGCCTCAGCAAAAGCCTCTATATATCTCTCAGGCTTTACTATCATCAGGTGTACGTCAAGCACAAGATCTGTTATTTTTCTTATACTTTTTACTACAGGTATACCTATTGAAATATTTGGCACAAACATACCATCCATTACGTCTATATGCAGATACTCTACATTATTATCTTCACAAATCTTTATTTCTCTGTCAAGCTTAGTAAAGTCGGCTGAAAGCAATGACGGTGACAATTTACAATTCATAATAATCTCCTTTGTTTAGTCATTTACATTTATCTTTTTTGTTTTAATTCATTATATAAATACACAAATCTATCATATCTTTCCTGTGATATATCCTCTCCTATATGCTGTTTTACAGCACAATCAGGCTCTGCAATATGTGCACAGTCTATAAAACGGCATTTGCCTAAATATTTATCAAATTCCCTAAAATAATGTTGTATATCATCCGCCTTTAAAAAATCAAGAGATAAAGATGTAAAACCGGGTGAATCTACAATATATGTTTCATCTTCCATATGAAGCAGTTCAACTTGTCTTGTTGTATGCTTTCCCCTTTCTATTTTACGGCTTATTTCGCCAGTCAGCCTGTTGCTTTCAGGTATCAATTCATTAATAATACTTGATTTGCCCACCCCTGACGGACCTGCAAAAACAGCCACACCTTTTATGTGTTCCTTCAGAGTTTCAATTCCTGTTTTCTCTTTTGCAGAAATATAAACTACAGGATAAAGTGTTCCATATATACGGTCAAACTCCTGTTTTTCCTTTTTCCCTGTAAGTTCAGATTTGTTAATACATATAACAATATTAGGAATCTTCTGTATTTCTGCCATTAGCAAAAAACGATCGAGCAAGTCCATATTAATATCAGGACTTGCAGCAGCAAATGTAATGACTGCTGTATCAATATTTGCTGCTCTTGGCCTGATAAGATAGTTCTTTCTTTCTTCAATTTTATCAAGTGCACCTTTTTTGTTTACTTCGTCCAAAACAGTAAATTTAACAAAATCCCCTACAGTCGGAGTTATTTTTGCCTTTCTGAATTTTCCGCGTGCACTGCATTCATATACTGAGTTACCGGCGGCCACGTAATAGAGACCGCCCACTCCTCTTATTATTCTTCCAGTCATATTATTTTGTCTCACTATATATTACATTTCCATTTACAATAACCTTATATTCCGTACTGCCGTCTGATGTGTCATTTACAGTAAAAGGAAAATCATCTTTAGACAGTGTAAGTTCCTTTAATGTTGTTTCATTTCCGTTTTTCTTTGCAGTTACCTTAACTGTATTTGTATCTGACAAGGTTGACTTGTCAGGATTAACAGGAATACTAACACTTCTGTCTGCCGGCGGTGCAGCTGTTACAGGTTCAGGAGCCTTTGTTGCAGCTTCTGTCACAGCCTCAGTTGTAGGCTCCTCTATATCTATTATAGCAGGAACGCTAATTGACGTAACCTCCGTTGCATCTGCCCTTACTCCTCTGCTTATTGTAACCGTAACCTGACTTCCGATAGGCACAAAAGTATCCGGTGCTATGCCCTGATCAATTACCTTACCCTCAGGTACAGTATCGCTGTACCCATCAATAAATTTTGCACTTAAACCCAAATCATCCAGCATAAGCAAGACTTCTTCCTGAGTTTTCATTTTAAGGTCAGGCACTTTAACTTCTTCATCAACAGCCCCCTGACTTACTTTTACATTAATTCTGGCATCTGCACTGACCATTTCACCTGCATCTGGTGTCTGTTCAATAATTTCTCCCACAGGTTTATCGCTGCTCACATAATCAACCTGACCAAGTGACAATCCCATTTCCGCAAGTTCTTCCTCAGCCTTTGATTTTCTCAAACCTACCACATTAGGCACCTGTATATCACCGGCACCGAAGCTAACATATAATACAACTACATCACCGGCATTAACTCTTTCACCCTTTTCAGGGGTCTGCTGTGCAACACAGCCTGCTTCAACATCAGCTTGATAAACGTCTTTTCTTTCAACAGTCAGTCCCTTTCTTTCAGCCTTAAAAGAAGCTTTTTCATAAGTCATACCCACAAAATCAGGAACTTTAATTGTATCTCCGTATATGGTATTGCTTATGATACTTCCACCAACTGTAATAAGAATTATTATTAGAATTCCGGTAATAACAGCTGTAATTATCACATTACGCTCTCTCTTTTTAATGTCCAGAGCTTCATCATCTTCCTCATAATCCTCAATTTTAGGAATTGGCTTTTTTGCCTGATTTAAAGGCTTATTCCTGCCTTCCATAACATTTTTAAGAGCACTCTCCATTTCACGCGCACTTTGATACCTGTTTTTAGGTTCCTTGGCAGATGCCTTTTTAATTATTTCTATTATTTCCTGAGAAACTTTTGGGTTTACATCCCTCGGGTCTGGAATAGGGGATTTAATATGCTTCATTGCCAAATCAAGTGCAGACTGTCCCTCGAAAGGAATAACTCCTGTTACCATTTCATACAAAACAATGCCAAGAGAATAAATGTCACTTCTCTGATCCACATCATCGCCCTTTGCCTGTTCCGGAGAAAAATAATGAACAGAGCCCATATAATCTCCCTGTGTATTCTCCATACTGTTTGCTTTAGCGATACCAAAATCAGTTACTTTAGCAGTGAGTTTGCCCCCTATACTTGTAAGCAATATATTTTCAGGCTTAATATCTCTGTGAATTACTCCATGAGCATGGGCGTTTTCAAGCCCGGCTGCTATCTGCATTGCAATATCACAGGCAGTTTTATTATCCAAAGGTGCCTTCTTATATATAAGTTCTTTTAATGTATATCCGTCAATGTACTCCATAACAATATAATAAATATCTCCATCATTTCCTACATCATATACATTAACAATATTTGTATGAGCAAGCTGAGCGGCTGCTCTTGCCTCTGTACTGAATCTGTTAATAAACCCTTCATCTTCAATATAATCAGATTTCAGCACTTTAAAAGTTACATCTCTGCCAAGCTTTAAATCATTTGCCTTATAGACAATTGCCATACCGCCTTTGCCTATAGTTTCAATAATTTTATATCTTTGGCTGACTATACAACCATTTTCAAGCATCATATTCAGCACCCCCCTTAAATATCAATTATAATAGCTGATATATTATCTTTGCCACCGCAATTGTTAGCTGTATTAATAAGCATATCAACTCTTTGTTCAATTGTAAAATTTTTTGCTCTTGCTATGTTAAGTATTTCATCATCCTGAAGCATTGTACTTAGTCCATCACTGCACATCAGAATTATATCATCAGGCTTAACCTTCACTATAAGTCCGTCTGTTGTAATAGTTCTGTCTGTCCCCACAGCTCTTGTAATGCAGTTTCTCTGAGGATGAACTCTTGCCTCTTCCTCTGTTATCTGCCCGGCCTTAACCATCTCTGCTACAAGGGAATGGTCACTTGTTATTTGTTCAATACTATCTCCGGATATTTTATAAAGTCTGGAATCTCCCACATGTGCAACATACATACTATCCTCTGCAATAGTCGCAGCGACCATTGTTGTGCCCATATCAACATATTCCTCATATGTCTGTCCAAGTACATAGACAGCTTCATTTGCCATATTTATTCCACCAATAAGCATATCCAAAGGTTCTTCCATACTGTCAGACTGATATTTGTTAAGATAAGCAAGAAAAGCTTCTATAGCTGTACTGCTTGCTACCTGTCCTGCTTTATGACCTCCCATACCGTCAGCTACAATATACAGATTATACAGCTTTCCTACAGGCTCATTTGACACATATATTGAATCCTCGTTCTTAGGACGTATCTGCCCTATATCAGTCCTTCCAAAGCCTAGCATATTATTCCTCCTTTATTCTGTCCTTATAGCTTTTTCTTAACTGTCCGCAGGCAGCATTTATATCACTGCCAAGTTTTCTTCTTATTGTCGTCTCTATACCACATGACTGTAGTACACTTGCAAATTTTTTAATATTTTCTTCTGAACTTCTTATATAGTTATTTTCTTTTACATCATTAACAGGGATAAGATTTACGTGACATAAAATACCCTTTAATTTTGCAGCCAATTCTCTTGCATCATCATTACTGTCATTTACATTCTTAATTAGTGCATACTCAAAAGTTACACGTCTCTTAGTAGTGTTTGCATAATGTTTTGCTGCATTTATAAGTTCATCCATGTTATACCTTTTTGCTACAGGCATTGTTTTCTGCCTTGTTTCATCATTTGATGCGTGCAGTGAAATTGCTAAAGTAATTTGCAGATTTTTTTCTGCCAAGTCATATATCTTATTTACAAGACCACATGTTGAAAGGGTGATGTGTCTGTGACTTAAATTATTACCCTCTTCTGAATGAATAATTTCCAGAAAGTCAATTACATTATCAAAATTGTCCAAAGGCTCTCCGCTGCCCATAATGACAACATTTGATACTCTTTCCCCAATATCCCTTTGTATTTCATAAATCTGTCCTGCCATTTCTCCCGGCAAGAGGTTTCTCTCAAGTCCGTCTATTGTAGACGCACAAAATGTACACCCCATTCTGCATCCTGCCTGTGAAGATATACACACTGCATTGCCATATGAATACCGCATAAGTACACTTTCAATAACAATATTATCCCCAATATCAAAAAGATACTTGCTTGTATTGTCCTCTTTTGAAGTCAGCTTTTCAACAATTCTTATATTTTTTATTATATAGTTTTCTTTAAGTTTTTCTCTGAGTTCCTTTGAAATATTTGTCATTTCTTCAAAATCAGTTATTTGTTTCTTATGCAGCCACTCATATATCTGCTTTGCTCTGAAAGGCTTCTCACCAAGTTTCACCAATTCAGTCTTCAATTTATCAAAAGTTAAGGAACGTAAATCCATTTTATCCATTTTTTCTCATCCTTGCTATAAAAAATCCGTCTGTATCATACTGATACGGCAAAAGCTGAACATACCCATCAGCAGCTGTACTGCAGCTTATACTCTCAGGTAAATACTGTTCAATACTCTCTGTTTTAAATCCGTATTCACGGCAAAACCATTTTACATTATCTATGTTTTCCTTATGGGATATAGTACAAGTGGAGTATACAAGCACACCGTTTGGCTTAACAATGCCTGCACTGGCAGACAATATTTTCCTCTGTAGCTTTGAAAGTTCTTCAATATCATCATAAACCTTATTGTACTTTATATCAGGTTTTTTTCTCACAAGACCAAATCCTGAACAAGGTGCGTCTACCAATACGTAGTCCGCCTTTGTACCGCTATTATCCTTTGACGCATCTTTTTGTTCTGTTTCTATGGACTTTAGTCCAAGTCTTTTAGCACCGGCTTTAATCAAATCAAGCTTATGCCCATAAATATCTCTTGAATAAATTTTGCCGCTGTCTTTCATAAACTCAGCTATAGCAAAACTTTTACCACCCGGTGCAGAACATACATCCACAACGGTTGCCTCTTTTTCCGGAGCCAATACTTTAACAGCAAGCATTGAGCTCTCATCCATTATATGAAACAGGCCTTCATTATAGCACTTGCTTTCAGCAATATTGCTGGTTCTGTAAATATAAAGACTGTTTTCAAAAAGAGAATTGCTGTCTACAGCAATACCATCATCAAAAAGTTTGTTTTTAAGCTCCGTTTTATTTGTCTTAGTTGTATTGACGCATATACTTACCTTAGGAGGCTGTGCAAAGGCACAACATGTTTTCTCTATCTCATCAATACTCAGTCTTTCTTTCCAATATTTTAACAGCCATTCAGGATAAGAAAATTTCACAGCCAACTGCTTTAACTTGTCCTTAGGATATTTAACATCATTTCTACCCCTTGCAATTGCTCTTAATACACCATTTACAAAACCTGACAATGTTGAAAATCCTCTTTTTTTAGCAAGAATAACAGCCTCATTGCAAGCAGCCGAATCAGGAATTTTATCCATATAAAGAATTTGATACACACCTATTCTTATGTTATTTAAAATAAAAGGCTTCATTTTTTCTGTTTTAGTCTTTGAAAAATGGTTTATAATATAATCAATATTTATAAGATTTCTAAGTGTACCATTTACAAGCTCAGTTACAAAAGCCTTTTGAACAGATGTAAGTTCAGAATGCTTTTGCAGTGTTTTTCTAAGAATTATATTGTTATAAGCACCTTCCTCAAAAATATCCATAAGTATAAAAAGTGCAATTTCTCTTTCCTTCATAAATTTTATCTCCAAAATAACTTTAATTTTTTACAAATCTGATGTATAATTAAATAAAAGACAAATACTTAGTTAATATATAATAAAATTTGTACAATAACCTACTATATATATTACCACATTTTGCAAAAATTAAAAAGTCTTTTTTGGAAGGAGTTCAAATATGTTCAGGACAATAAAATGGTATGTAAAACTTATAGGTTCACTTGTAATAAATACCACCCAATTAAAAAAAGCTGAAAAACTTTTAGAAAAGGGCAATGAAAAGGAATATGAGGAATTTGTAACAAAAAAAGTATCTCAATGGGCAAGAAACAGAATGAAAGATTCCGGTGCGGAAGTTAATGTATATGGCATTGAAAACATCCCTAAAGATAAAAATATGCTTTTTATATCAAATCATCAAAGCAATTTTGACATACTGCTTCTTTTAGCATATTTACCTGTACCAAAGGGCTTTGTTGCAAAAATTGAAATGCTTAAATTTCCATTTATTAATAAATGGATGAAAAAAATCCATTGTCTCTTTATGGACAGACACGATATGAAACAGTCTGCACAAGTAATAATAGACGGCATTAAGCAGTTGAAAAGCGGTATAAATATGGTTATATTCCCTGAAGGCACCAGAAGCAAAACAGGAGCCTTAGGGGATTTTAAAGCAGGCAGTTTTAAGCTCGCTACAAAAAGCAAATGCCCTATCGTACCTATAACTATTGACGGGACAAGAAATATTATGGAAGCTAATAATTATTTTATAAAAAAGCAAAATATAAACCTGTATATTCATCCGCCTATTGATGTCACAACACTTACAAAGGAAGAAACAGCAGAACTTCCCGACAAAGTAAAAGAAATAATTGAAAGTGACTTAAAAAATTAAAATCCAAACCATATAGTATGGAATAAAAAACGTAGATACTGCAAAATATAAAATAAATGAAAGAGAGGTATAAAGATATGAAAAAAGAAAGAATGGTAATTCTTAAAATGGTTAATGACGGAAAAATTACTGTTGATGAGGCAGTTAAACTTATTGATAGCATAAAAACTTCTAAGGCTATTGATATGGACGATGTAATCAGCACAGTTAAGGAAAAAGTAGTTGATATAGTAGAGGAAACAAAGCCTGTTGTTAAAAAATGTGCCAGCAAAGCTAAAGAAGTCGGAGAAGATGTTTATAATAAAGGCAAAGCTAAAATAGATGAATATAAAACAAAAGCTAAAAATTCAGATTTTGTAGATGAAGTTATAATTACTCCTGCTGAAGATATAATTGATGAAGTAAAAGGTGCTGCAAAAGATGTGGCTGAAGCAACTCAGGATGCAGCTGAATATGTTGCTGACACCGCAAAAGATTCTGTAAAAGATATAGTCAATACAACAGAAACAGCTATTGACAATGCAAAGGAAAATCTCACAGACAAAGCAGAAAATTAAACTTTTTATTTAAATACAACACTATAAAATATCATTTATAAATAAAAGCCGCAAATTGCTTTTTTGCAATTT
>CAJKOJ010000067.1 GCA_905201505.1 uncultured Eubacteriales bacterium
GAAAATGTAAATGAATATGTATGACAGATTAATTTAACTATTTAAAATAATAAATAAGAATAATTAAAAAATTATTGACATATGCCAATAAAGGTGGTATATTATAAATGTAATTGGCATATGCTAATAAAGAGGTGATAAGGTGCCCAGAATAAGCAAAAAAAGAAGGGTATGTAAAATGCCTGCAAGCTGCCTGTTTAAAAGTGAAAAAAGCAGTAGTACAGGCGTTGTGATGAATGTGGAAGAATATGAGTGCATAAGACTAATAGATTATATGGGATATAATCAGGCTGATTGTGCAAGACAGATGCAGGTGAGCAGAGCTACCGTGCAGACAATTTATTCAGAAGCCAGGAAGAAAATTGCAAGATTTATTGTAGAGGGGATTAACCTGTCAATTGACGGCGGGGATTATGAGCTTTGCAATGAGTACAATAATAAAAATATTTTAAATGAAAAGGAGAATAAAATTATGAAAATTGCAGTAACTTACGAAAATGGTCAGGTATTTCAGCACTTTGGTCATACTGAAAAGTTTAAGGTATATGAAGTTGAAAACGGAAATATTGTAAAAACTGAAATTGTAGATACAAATGGTCAGGGACACGGTGCTCTGGCAGGATTTTTGTTAAACGGCGGTGTTGATACTCTTATATGCGGAGGTATCGGAGGAGGAGCAAGAAACGCTCTTGCAGAAGCAGGGATTAATATATTCCCAGGGGCAAAAGGTGACGCTGATGAACAGGTTAAGTCTTTCCTTGCCGGTACTTTAAATTATGATCCTGATACTATGTGTAATCACCATAGTCATGAGGAAGGTCACAGCTGCGGAGAACACGGCTGTCATTAATTGGTGTTTGTAAAACAAATAAAAAGATAGATTGTCAGCCGAATTTGTATAAGTCAAGGAGTTTAATGTATCCTTTCTTTAAAACAAATTTAAAGGTTAATAATATATGATATTGACAAAACACAGTATTTATTTTATATTTAATATGTAAATATTTTATACGAAAGGTGATATTAAAATGAAAATTGCATTAATTAATGAAAATAGTCAGGCTGCAAAAAATGAACTTATTTGCAGTACTCTTAAAAGTGTTGTTGAACCAAAGGGTCATGAAGTGTTTAATTATGGTATGTATACTGCGGAGGATAATGCACAGCTTACATATGTGCAGTGCGGTATCCTTGCAGCTATTTTATTAAATTCAGGTGCTGCTGATTTTGTTGTTACAGGCTGCGGTACAGGAGAAGGTGCAATGCTTGCCTGTAATGCATTCCCAGGAGTATTATGCGGACATATTGTAGATCCGTCTGATGGCTATATGTTTGCTCAGATTAATGACGGAAACTGTGCTGCATTTCCTTTTGCAAAGGGATTTGGCTGGGGTGCTGAACTTAATTTGAAGTATACTTTTGAGCAGCTGTTTTCAGGTGAAAGCGGTCAGGGATATCCTAAAGAAAGAGTTGTGCCTGAACAGAGAAATAAGAAAATTCTTGATGAAGTTAAAAAGGTAACCCATACTGATATTATGTATGTGCTTAAAAATATTGATCAGGAATTGTTAAAGGGTGCTGTAAGCGGTGAGAAGTTTGGTGAATACTTCTTTGCAAATTGCAAAAATGATGAAATTGCTGAGTATATTAAAAGTATTTTAGCTTAATTCAGAAATAATTGATTTAAAAAAGAAAGCTGCACTTTATGTGTGGCTTTTTTTATGTGAATGTTAAAAATATAAATTGTTTGTGCAACATATATAAAAAATATTTATTGACAAAATATATTTTGTGAAGTATAATAAATTTAAAGAGAAGAAAGTTAAATAAAGTAATAATATTGAGAAGGTATTTTAAAAAAAATTAGAAAATTTCCACAAAACAAGTGTTGTTTGGTGGGAGTTTCTTTCGGGGGTGAAAGGGAAAGCTTATAAATAGCTTTCTTTTTTATTTTAAAGCATAAATATAAAAAATATTTACATTAATTTAATGCAAACAAAGGAGGAAAATGTTATGAAAAAAATTATGGCGGTACTGATACTTTTTTCTGCTGCTTTAGCATTTGTATCAGGTGTATCAGCAGCACAGGTAACAGCAGATGATTTGAAAGGTGACAGTGGGTTTATACAAAAAATATTGTCAGTTCAGGATGAGAACAATGAAATAGATTCTGATGCTATATATGTAGCAACTGACGGAAGTGATGGGAATAATGGTACAATTGACAGTCCCTATGCTACAGTGTATTATGCTATAGCAAAAGCCGCAGGAGGAAAGACAATATATGTCAGGGGAGGCACATATAATCAGCAAATAACAATTACAAAGTCCGGTACGGCAGATAAATACATAACTATAAAAAATTATCCCGGTGAAAAACCTGTTTTTGACCATACAAATTATGGTACAGACGGCGGTGCAATTGTTGATATAAGTAATGTAGATTATGTGCATATTGAAGGACTTAAATTATGCAATAAAAATCTTGTTGCTCACAGCGGATATGGCGTAAAAATGAACAGGGGCAGTCATATAATAATGAAAAATCTTGAGATTTGCAATATAAATGTACCTGATCCTAAATCATCAAGTGTAGGTGCAAATGCTATAATACTTTATGCAAATAACGCATCAACACCTATAAGCAATGTACTTATTGACAGTTGTTATGTCCATGACTGTGAAACAGGATGGAGCGAGGGTATTTCTGTAAACGGAAACAGCGAGTATATTAATGTGATAAATAACAGAATAGATAATATAGGAAATATTGGGCTTGACTTTGCAGGAAATTTTAATGCCTGTAAGGATGATGCGTTAGATCAGTCAAGATATTGTACTGCTATAGGAAATGTAGTCAGCAGATGTATAAGTCCAAATGCAACAAGCTACGGACTTTACTGTGACGGCGGAAGAAATGTGACTTTTGACAGAAATATTGTGTATGGATGTTCAGGCGGTATTGAAATAGGTTCTGAAGAAGGAGCTGCAAGCAGTTATCCTGTAAAGGATATTGTTGTGAAAAATAATCTTGTGTATAATAATATAGAAGCCGGATTATCTGTGGGGGGATACGACAACCCTGCTACAGGAATTGTGTACAATACCAAAATTTATAATAACACCCTTGTAAATAACGGCAATGGAAACTATGGCAAGGAGCTTGGTATAAACAAAACAAACGGTGTAGATATAAGAAATAATATATTTTACAAAAACACAACAGATGAATTAATAAAAATAAGATTTGATGAAACACAAGCTTCAAACATAACTTTTGGCAATAACTGCTATTATTCAGGAAAAACTGCAGATTCATTCAGTGTAAGCAGATATGGAACAACTATAAGGGGATTTGACAACTGGAAAGCAGAATCAGGAGAAACTGGAATATTTAAAAACCCTCTTTTTAATGATGATTATACTATTCCGGAAAATTCACCTTGTGTTGATATTGGTGATAGTTCTGTTGTTACAGGTACATATGATGCAGCGGGAAATGCAAGAATTATAAATATTGTTGATATTGGATGTTATGAATATCAGGATGGTTCTCTGCCGACACAGACAACTACTGTAACTGAGACAACTACAGAAACAACTACAGAAACAACAACTGAAAATTCATCAAGTTCAACTGAAATAACAACAGAGGAAAAAACAGAGACAACTACAGAATTTCAAGCGGGTGATTCTGTAATATGGGACTTTACAGACAGTAACTGGAGTGATAAAGTCACAGGTAAAGTATTGTATGAGGTAAATGGACTTACAGTATATCATAATGGTTCTTCAAGCGGTATAAATGGCTTTAAATTTGACAAGAACACTAAATCGCCTGCAACAGGGGGATATTATATTAAGCTAAATGCGAAAAAAGGAAGTAAAATTACTGTTTATGTAAATTATAACAGTTCTAAAACACCTACAAATATTTCACTTACTTTAGCAAGCTTAATAGGCGGAGAAACGACTGCTATAGACAGCGGCTCAATATCTGCATTAAAAACTGGGGAATACAAAATAGTGTTTTCAGTGCCTGAAGATGGGGAATATGTTATATATACAAATTCTGAATCCGGAGGTTCTGCATATTATAACAAAGTAGTTTTAGAAGTTCCTGAGGGAGAAAGTGAAAAAGACCACATAAATACTGCTGAAATTTTGAGGTATGTATCAGGCATTAGCAATAATGAATTAGTTGACAAGGATATTAACGGTGACGGCAATTTGGATTTGCTTGATGCTGTAAATAGCGAAAAAGTGAGCATAAATTAGTTTATTTGTCGAATTTATAGCTTTGACAGAAAAAGTAATAAGTGATAAAATATAAATGAAACTAACATTTTCATAATATATCTAAAGGACGCAGACTTCAAATAGTCTGCGTCCTTTTTTTATACAAAAAGGAATAAAGTGATAAAAATTGCATATTAAATTTTAAGAAGACTTTTCAGTATTTATTGAGAGGAGGTTTATTATGGGAAGGAATAATATTACATTATGTCACCCTGAATTGCGGGAGAAAGCTAAATTACTTATAGATGAATGTAGGAATCAGGGATTAATAGTGAAACTTGGGGAATGCTTTAGGTCTGTAGCTGAACAGGATGCCTTATATGCTCAGGGAAGAACAAAACCAGGTGTTATCGTTACATATGCAAAAGGTGAAAGTTATTCCAGTATGCATCAGTGGGGAGTAGCATTTGATATAATAAGAAATGACGGAAAGGGTGCTTACTATGACAATGACGGATGGTTTAATAAGGTAGGAAGAATTGGCAAAAGTGTTGGGCTGGAATGGGGCGGAGATTGGACAACACCCATAGATAAGCCGCATTTTCAGCTGCCCCAATGGGGAAGTACGCCTGATAAACTTAAAAGGTTGTATGGCAATGTGAATAATTTTAAAAAGACCTGGAGTGGTTATAAGCCAAAGGAGGATGATGAAGTGGTAAGCGAGGGTAAAGCTATCGTAAACGGCAAAGAGTATAAGATAGACAGAATTCTGAAAGATAATGTGAATTATATAAAAGCTGCAAACTTTGATAATATGGGATTTAATGTGGGATACAATGCTGATATTAAGGCAATTGTAATTGATAATAGTATTAATGAAATAGATGTAAATGCGGAAGGAAAAGATAAAAAAGTAAAGACAGTTAATATTAACGGATATAATTATGTATCTGTAAGGGATATAGCAAATGCACTTGGAAGAGAAATTGAGTTTAAAAATGGTAAGATTATAATTAAATAGTTTCATTATATATTAACATCCCTTATGTAATGTAAGGGATGTTTTGTATTAAATGATTTTATAAAATATTACAAATGAATGGCAAAAAAATACAAATAGATGGTAAAAAAGTACAAATAATAAAATTTTTTTTGCGATGTGATAATATGCAATTATATAGTAATATTTGTCGATATATTGTATACAAAGGAGGAAAAGTATGAAAAAATTATTATTTATTTTGGTAATTGTTTGTGTAATTATTGCCGGGGCATCAGCTGTAAATGCTGATACAGGAAATGAACGTCGATGGTTCTTTATGGATGAGGAGTTTTCAGGGTTGCCTACGTCATTGACTGGAGATGTGACGGTAAATGGTTTAACACTGTCTAAGGGGCTGCGTGTGTTAGATGCCGAAAAATGTATTAGAGGAATATATTTAAAGAAAAAAGTAAATACAATAGATAATGGAAGTAAAACAAACGGATATATAAAGTTTTATGTAAATGGCAATACGGATATACATATACTGGCAGGACTTGATTCTGAGACAGGTAATGGACCGGCAAGAAATATCACTGTATATTCAGAAGGTAATAACCAGACTGTAAATATTGCTGTGCAGAAAATAAATGATTACAAATATGAATACAGAGGCGGAGCAGGGTATGTATACATATATACAGCAGGTGGATATTTAAGATTGTTTGGAATTACTGCGAAGGATTATGTTGCCGATGAATATGCCCCACTAGGAGACAATGAGAAAAAAGAATGGGATTTTAATAATTATTATACCATGGGTAAACTAAGTGCAAATAAAGACATTGACGGTTTAAGTGTTTATGCTACAGAAAAATATACTGTGGAATTAAATTCAAGCACTATATACAGCTATTACGGCGATGTCAGAAACGGCTACATAAATTTATCGGGTACAGGAAAGTATGACGGAAGATTTATTAAATTTTCAGTTCCGAGAAATTCGGATATATATATTACGGCAAGGTCAGGTGATGGTGTGTCTAACAGAAAACTTATTGTGAGAAATCCTTATTATGGTATGCCTGATACTGATATTGAAAAGACAAGCGGAATTTCTGATTATATTGATGATACTTGCCTTACTGTAAGTGGTGAATTAAATACTCAAAAAATAAGCTATTACGGCAATGGTGAGGACTTTGAACTTTATTCAAGTGATTCAGGAATTAGAATTTATAAAATAACGATAGTTCCGAGAGTGAATAAGACTACAGCAAGCAAAACGTGGGATATAAGCAAAAACAGTTATTTTAGTGCAGGAAGTTATGATAATACTGTGATAGACAGTTTATCATTATATAAAGCAAGTGTTCAAAATTATAACGGTGCAGGCTATACCAAAAGACTGGCTATAAAAAGTGACATTAATTCAAAAGCAGGAAGGTTAAAATTTAAAATATCAGACAGTTCAGGAACAAGGGGAGAAGCTGTCAAAAGAACTGTGCATATAAAGGCTAATACAGAATTGGAAGGAACATTGCTTGTATTATTAAATTCAGAGGATTATTTAATAGGCTGTGCAGAATTAAGTTCAGATATTAAAGATTATGTATTTGACTATACAGGAACGTACGATGAAATAAGTATATGTACATATTATACTAGAAATCTGCAGAGAAAATATTCATATTTTTACAGTATAGATAATGGAACTGCAGAAACTACCGGACCAAATGATACACAGAGAACTGTGAGTGTTACAGCCGGCAATACTTATCAGTATTATTTCACAGGTGAAAACATAAGTGCAGATAAACTGACATATAAAATAACAT
Organism: uncultured Eubacteriales bacterium; assembly: GCA_905201505.1. Lineage (GTDB taxonomy): Bacteria > Bacillota > Clostridia > Lachnospirales > CAG-274 > Gallispira. The sequence continues at coordinate 7,060 of CAJKOJ010000067.1, forward strand.
ATAATGAAAATGCTCTAACACCAAAGTATATTGGATACGGTGACGGAACAGATAAATACAGCAATGACGGAATTAATATAATAAAAAACAGCGGCGGTGAAATTATATATACTATTGACAAGAGTTATACAAAGTGGACAGGAGTAACAGTTTCAGTTATATTTGAAGCAAAGTCTACAGGAAATACAACTATAGGATTTTTAGCAGAAATTAACAAATGAGGAGTGATATAAATGAGGGGAATAAAGGAGCAAATTGCAAGGGTACTTTTTGTAGTTATATTTTTAAGCTGTATGGCGGAGAACAATGTTCTGTCAATGGCAGCAGAAGCAGATATAACAAGTTTATTTGAAAGTATAGTGGAAGAAACAGAACATAAGGATGAAAGTGAGAGTTCAGGTGCAGTATACTTCGAAAAGGCTGTTGATGATACAATGAAGGGGAGTAACAGTCAGAGGGAGTATGCTGAAAACATACTGATGTCACATAATTACTACTGTGATCTTACTGATGAGGAAAGAGTAACTGTAAGACAGGAACTGGGGCTCAGAGAAGACACAATGAATGAGCTTTGCAGCAAGGGTTATACAATAGCTGAATCAAGGACAAAGGCTCTTATAATGCAGCAGCTGGGGATATCAGTAAGGGATATGCTGAGTATGACAGCTGCCTTTGGAAATGAAGAAAAGGCAGAAAAAGAAGCATTGAAGTTCCGTGAGAAATACGGGGAATACGATAAATTTTACACAGATGAAAATGAAGCAGACATAATCTCACTTTTAATAAGGGGCTATGAATTTGAAAAGGCTGTGAATATATGTGTTGTAAGAAACTGTCTTGTGCCTGATGAGGCTGTGTCTGAAAGCGGAGTAACAGTATTTGACATAGCAGAATCAGGTGCGGCAGTAGAAGTAAGTGACGGTGAACTTAAAAACTTTGCAGAAGAGTACAGTGTAAACCCTGTAAAGATAAGGGAATTGTTAAGTGCACAGGGAATAACAGTAAGTGAACTGTATGAAAAGATATATGAATACAAGGAAGCAAATGGAATGCTTCCTAAAATATCAATGCTTGCAGAAAGCACTGATGATGAAGACAGTGTATTTAACAGATTTACAGCAGATCCGAGAATGAATTCTGCACCGTTTAAAAAGGATACCCATGTAATGGATAGTGTATCAATATGTTCGGGAGCACTGACATATAAGGATTATGTAACAACAATACCGTGTGCAAACGGTATGGATTTTAACTTAAATTTAATTTATAATTCAGATGACAGGGTTAAAAAAGGAGAAACAGGTACAATAATATCAGATCTTAATATACCAAAGGTAGTAATGAGTGATGATGGAAGGACAAGGTATATACAGCTGACTGACGGAAGCAAATACAGACTTGAAACAATTGCACACTTGTCAAGACCTAATACTTATGAGTTTGTAACAAATTATTATAAGGATATGGAATTTGCACGTGATGACAATGAAACAGTACCGGGCTCAAAATATATATTAAGTTTTAAAGACGGAAAGAAAGTATACTTTGATAAGGATATAGCTGCAATAAGAATGGAGGATAGATTCAACAACTGGATAGACATAACAAGAGTAAACGGAATTCAGATAAAAAGCAGTTCCGGAGTAAATGCAGATATAACATATACAAATATATCACAGGAAAACGAAACAGGAACAATGACTGTGAGAGTATATAACGATAAAGAAACATTAAAGACAATAAAATATACTTTGAATCAATACTGTTATGATGGTTATAAATATTTTTGGTATGTCAGCAGCAAGACAGATGAAATGGGAAAGGTGACAAACTATAAATACAGTATAAACAGTGATTATATAGTAGGCAATGAAAAATACTATTCAATAAATCTTACAGAAATAAATTTCCCTACAGGATTAAAGGCTGCATATACATATGAAAAAGGGAAATATGTAGACTGGAAAACAATAGATGTAGGCGGAAACTTTGGACAGAATACATACGTTGAAAGAGAATATGACAGAATAGCTGATGTAAGTTATATTGGCGGGGGAACAAAGGTATATGGAGCTACATATACATATTCTGAGCATAATTACATGTGTTATGTAGACCAGGATAAAGATGAAGAGTTTAATAATAAGTATGAGTTTTATGTAATTAAGAATGAGAACGGAATATACACCAAGTATACATATAATCATTTAAATCAGCTATATTGTGAGACTATAGGCGGTTATAATTCAAAAGGTCAGTGGGAGGACTACCAAACAAAGACTAATCGTTACGGAGATGGTAGAAGTGTATGGGACGGCTATGGGAAGGCTTATTCTGATATGCCGGTAGAGGTAATAGTAAATAGAGGTAATGTTACATACAGATATATGTATGATTACAGTCTTGAGAAAGATATGACAGGCTATTGGGGTCCGAAGTCAACAGAAAAATACAGTCTGAGAAAAAATGATACGTTAAACAAGGTAAGCTATACGTACGGAGCATATTCACAGCTTTTGGAAAAGACATATCACCAGGACGAAAACACTATAATAACAGTACAAAACCAGCTTACAAGTGACAGCAAAAATATAGCACAAAGCCGTATAACTTCAAGCAGGGACGGATTGATGCAGTGTGATGACTGTGCTTATGATTCCCATGGAAATATGACAAGAGACGCAAAGTATAAGGGAACAGCAGGAAATTATGAATGGATTTATTATACTTATGACAGCAAAGGGATGTACCTTGCAGAAGTAAAGCAGAATAACATTACAAACAAAATGGAATATGACGCTTTGGGCAATGTGACAAAGACAACAGACGGAAATGGAAATACTGTGACATATACCTATGATAAATACGGTAATCAGACAGGGTCAAATGACGGAAAGTATACAACAAGGACCGTGTATGACTATGCAGGCAATAATGTTGCCTATTATGATGAAAATAACAAGAGGACATTTTATGATTACAATGCAATTGGTCAGCTTTTAAATGTAAAGGATATGACAACAGGAAAGACACTTGCAGTATATACCTATGACAAGGGAAATCTTATGGTCAATTCAGCAACAATAGGAAACAAGTCAAGGCTAAGGGTAAGCTATAATCCTTTTAATGAGATAATTGATAGAAAAATAACAGACCCTAATAACAATGACGCAGTATTATATGAAGAAAGCTATACGAGGAGTTTTAATAATACAGACTATCAGGAAATAGTAACAAAGATAGGTGACGGAAGCTATTCAACAGTAAGCAGGCTGGATTTGGACGGATACGAAACATACAGCAAGGTAAACGGTGTGGAAACAACATATACAGTTGATATGCTTGGAAACACACTTACAAGTACAACTGACGGTGTGACAACAAAAATGGAGTATGACGGACTGGGAAATA
>CAJKOJ010000068.1 GCA_905201505.1 uncultured Eubacteriales bacterium
TTAGCTAAACCTGGATCAGTTAATCCACACAAAAAATTCAAATCTCAAGTGTATATCTTAAGTAAAGATGAAGGTGGACGTCATACTCCTTTCTTCGCTAACTATAGACCACAATTCTACTTCAGAACTACTGACGTAACTGGTGTTATTGAATTACCAGAAGGTGTAGAAATGGTTATGCCTGGGGATAACGTTGAATTAACTGTAGAATTAATTGCTCCAATTGCAATTGAAAAAGGAACTAAATTCTCAATCCGTGAAGGTGGTAGAACTGTAGGTTCTGGTTCTGTTGTATCTATCATTGAGTAATTGATATTATTAAGTGATATATTTCCGCAAATCCGTTTATTAACGGGTTTGCGGTTTTTTTATTGACTTTTATTAACGGTTCTAGTTAAAACAGAAATAAAAACTATATTTGAGGCGTAGGCTGATGTCTATGCCGCTTTTAATATAAAAATTAAGAGTTTTATAGTAAATTTCTGATATATTTTATATCATACAAGTATTGTGGGATTGTATTTAAGGTGTTAATATAATAGAATATTTTTTTAATATAGCAAAAATCTTAAACGGCATCATAAATTTTTCCTATAAGCGGCATTGGATATTTGGTATATAGTTATACACGTATTTACTGGAAATAAGCTTATGAGTATGTTATCATAAAATATATTAATGTGATTAAAATAATATAATTTAAATTGATGAATGGGGGTAAATATGACAGATATACTGATAATTACAGCAATAGTAATTATACTTTGTGTTGGATTTAATAAAATTTCAAATAAGCTTGGCATACCTATGCTTTTGTTTTTTATTCTTTTGGGTATGGTCTTTGGTTCTGACGGAATATTAAAAATACCCTTTAATGATTATAATTTTGCTGAACAAATTTGTTCTGCTGCTTTAATATTTATTATGTTTTACGGCGGGTTTGGTACAAAGTGGAGTGAGGCTAAGCCTGTTGCGGTAAAAGCTGTTTTACTGTCTACTCTTGGAGTAATTTTGACAGCTCTGATAGTAGGATTGCTCTGTTATTTCATATTAAAAATTGAAATACTTGAGAGTATGCTTATTGGTTCGGTTATAAGTTCTACTGACGCAGCATCTGTTTTCTCAATTTTAAGGTCAAAGAAACTTGGATTAAAATATAATACTGCTTCACTTCTTGAAGTTGAAAGCGGAAGCAATGATCCTTGCTCATATATGCTTACAACCATTTTTATAGCTATTATGGGAGGCAGAGCCCAGGGCGGAAGTATATTATATATGGTATTTACACAGCTGTTTTTTGGAGTTTTGTTCGGGGCAGCTGCCGCATTTGTAACTATTTGGGTACTTAAAAAGGTTAAACTTGAAACCGCAGGATTTGATGCAATATTTGTAGTGGCAGCAGCAATTCTTGCGTATGCACTGCCTACATTAATTGGTGGAAACGGATATTTAAGCGTATATATTTCAGGCATTGTTTTAGGTAACAGTTCTATTAAAAATAAAAAATCCCTTGTAAACTTTTTTGATGGGGTAACAGGTTTGATGCAGGTATTAATATTTTTCCTGCTGGGACTTTTGTCTTTTCCATCGCAGATGATTTATAATATTGTTCCGGCTATAGCTATAGCAGTATTTCTCACTTTTATAGCAAGACCATTTTCTGTGTTTGCTGTTTTAGCTCCTTTTAAATGCAGTATGAGACAGCAGCTTTTTGTTGCAGCTGCAGGGCTGAGGGGAGCCGCATCAATAGTGTTTGCTATAATGATATTCATAAGTCCTGTATATACAAAAAGCGATATTTTCAACATAGTGTTGTGTATAGTACTTATTTCAATTGGTATACAAGGTACATTGCTTCCATATTTGGCAAAGAAACTTGATATGATTGATGATAACGCTGATGTACTGAAAACATTCAGCGATTATACAGATGAAATTGAAGTTAATTTTATACAGCTTTTAATTAATGAAAACCATTTGTGGATAAATAAAAGCCTTAAGGATATTAATATACCTCCCAATACTTTAATTGTACTTTTAATACGAAATAATAAAAAGATTGTGCCTAATGGAGACACAGTTATAATGGCGGGGGATACTTTAATATTGGCTGCAAAAGGCTTGTCTGAAAATTATGGAATAATGCTTACTGAAATAACTTTAAGTAAAAACAGCAAGTGGGTTAACTGTTCTCTCTCTGATGTTAAATTAAGTGAAGGACTTGTAATAATGATAAAAAGAGGAGAAAATGTTATTATACCTAATGGAGATACAATGCTTAAGGAAAATGATGTGCTTGTTGTAAACTCCTTTTAGCACAATGTTTTTATATTATAATGTTCAGGAAATAAGATTGAGTATAAAGTTTATTTAAAGTACAGGCAGTGTAAATTACATAACCTGTACTTTTATATTTAAAGATTTACCATATATTTACTGGCAGAGGGTTGATTGTATTTTATGCTGAAATATGTTAATATTTAAATAGGTAAAGGAGATGGAGAGATATATGATAAAGAGATTTAGTTTTGTGATTTTGAGTTTTATATTTTCAGCTATGCTGACAAATGGTGTTATGGCTGATACATTAATGAGGTACAGAGCAAAAAGCCTGGTTGATGGTAATTATGTGTATTTTGATTGTTTTAACATTGAGGGTGCAAATTATTTTTCAATAAGGGATATTGCATATTTGTTAAATGATACTGAAAATTCATTTAATATTGAATTTGATGGTGATTATACAATAAATGTAAGCAAAAATGAGCATTATAATGCTGCCGGTACGGAATTTAACAAAAGTATGGGAAGAAAGAAGATAAAAAGTGACTGTGGTGAAATTAAAATAAAGTCAGATGATAATATTTATAATATAAAATCTTATAATATTAATAATAGAAATTATATTATGTTAAGAGATATATGTGATATTTTAAATATTAATACAGAGTGGGATACGGAGAGAAAAGTTATTATGCTTAAGAACAGTGAGCTTTATAATGAAATTGATATTTCAATACTCCCTCCTGTTATTGTAGATAAAAGTAAGCCTATGGTTGCACTTACTTTTGATGATGGTCCTTCTGTAAATACTGAGAGAATACTTGATGTTCTTGAAAAATATAACGGTGCGGCAACGTTTTTTGTAACCGGAAATAACATATCAAAATATAAGACAACGCTAAAAAGAATAGTTGATGAAGAAAGTCAGATAGGTAATCATACTTATGACCATATAAGGCTTACTAAAGTTTCTGCACAGGAAATCAATAATCAGGTAAACAGAATACAGGAAATTGTATATGAGGCAACAGGGGTATATCCTGCATTTTTAAGGCCGCCTTATGGTGAATATAATGACTTTGTTAAAAATAATGTAAGCATTAAAATGATTAATTGGAATGTGGATACACTTGACTGGAAAACAAGAAATGCTCAAAATACTTATAATGAAGTAATGAAAAGTCTTGGTGACGGAAATGTAATTTTAATGCACGACCTTTACAGTGAGACTGCTGACGCTGTTGAAAAAATAGTACCTGAACTTGTCAAGAGAGGGTATCAGTTGGTGACTGTTGAACAGCTTTGCTATGCAAGGGATAATGTCAAAGGCATAATAAAATATTGAAATATAAAGAACTGCTGCAAATAATATTGTGTTTTGCAGCAGCTTTCTTTATTATATATAAATAAAAAATAGAATTACATTTCAATTAATTCATATTCTCTGCTGCCAAAGTTTAAATCTGCTGCAGCAGTTAAAATATGAGCACCGTTTCTTGATTCGATACGTTCAATCAAGTGATCTCTTCCGGGGTCATTTGACTTATATACCATATCAAGACATGCCTGATCAAGTGCAATAGGGTCTAATGAAGCAAGTATACCGATGTCCTTCATACAAGGGTCTTCTGCAACTGCACAGCAGTCACAGTCAACTGACATATTGCACATTACATTAATAAATGCCATATTACCATTAAAATACTTTACAATTGATTCGGCAGCATCAGCCATAGATTCTATGAAAGAATCGTGGTCAGCTTCCCAAAAGGCATTTACATCGCCCACACTGTGAATATATGCCTTGCCGTGAGAAGAAGCAACACCTATAGAAATGTTTTTGAGTGCTCCTCCGAATCCACCCATAGGATGTCCCTTAAAATGAGAGAGAACCAGCATAGAATCATAATTTTTAATGTGATTGCCGACGAAATTTTTTCTGATTTTCTTTCCGTTTGCAATAGGTAATTCTATTTCTCCTTCTTCATCCATAATGTCAACTTTTGCAATATCGGTCCAACCATGTTTTTTCATAGTTTCCCAATGTTTTGAGGTGACATTTCTTTCACCTTCATAAGCTGTGTTACATTCAACAATTGTTCCTTTTAATTCGTCAATTATAGGCTGCCAAAATTTTGGCTTAATAAAATTTTGATTGCCTTTTTCACCTGAGTGTACCTTTACTGCAATATTACCCTGAAGTTTTATGCCTAAGGCATTGTACAGAGAGATTACAGTTTCCGGAGTTATGTTACTTGAAAAGAATACTTTTGATTTAGACATATATATTTTCTCTCCTTTTTAACAGTATAGATATTTTTGTTTAACAGTATATGTATATTATATCTCAAATTTAAATGCTCATCAACTTTTTTTTATAGAAGTGTCTGAAAACATTGAAATTTTCATTTAAGGCACAATGTAGAATATACTAAAAATGGCTTGTAAAAGTTATTAACTTATGTTATCATAAAATAATATATCAGATAATCAGGAATGAAATTTTCATTTGTTATTTTAAAAGGAAAAACAGTGAAATTTATATAATTATGACAGATTTAAAAAGTGATTTAAGGTTTTATATTAACTTATAGTATTTATTTTAGAGGTGTATTTGTGAGCAATATTAAGTTTATATGCAGTTATACTGCTACGGCAATTGACAATAATTTTATAGATAATTATATGGCGGCGGCACCAAGTCCTGTATTTTCTCTTATTTACATATATGCTTACAGATGTGCAGTATCGGAGATTTCTGTGTCAAACAGTGAAATTGCCAAGAAATTCAGTGTAATTGAGAGTGATGTTATAAAGGCCTGGAAATATTGGAAATCTGTCGGACTTATCAGTACAGGGAGAACAAAAGACAATCCCTATATTGAATTTATTGCAGGGCAGGCTTTATCGGAAACAGATGCAGGCATCAAGCAGCTATCTGCTGAAAAAGATAACTTTATTCCAAAAGAACCAGAGAGGGCTAAGATTGTTGTTGCAAAACCTGTATTCAGTCCTAGTGATATTAGTGACATTATAGAAACTAATCCTGAAATAGGTGAACTTTTAAAACTGGCAGAGTCAACAAAGGGGAAAACTATATCTCCAAAAGAGACAGAAATTATTGTGTGGATGTATCAAAGTTTGGAGCTTCCTTTTGAGGTAATACTTGTACTTTTAAGCTTTTGTTACAAGAGTAATAAACCTCCAAGATATATGGAAAAAACTGCTCTTGACTGGATTGAAAAAGGAATTGTAACCAGTGAGGCAGCAAGTGATTACCTAAGTTTTTATAACAACTACGGTAAGGTTCTTAAATTTTTTGGAGTTTCTGACAGAAGTACAACTGTAAATGAAAGAAACTATATTGATAAATGGCTAAAAGAATGGCTGATGAGTTTTGAATTAATAGAACTTGCAGCAAGACGGACTGTGGAAAATACAGGAAAACCCGCATTTTCTTACTGCAATAAAATACTTGAGACGTGGCATAAGGCAAATTTTGCAACTATAAAAGAGGTTGAAGCATCTGAAGCTAATTATACAGGCAAAAATAAGACTTTGAAGAAAAGCGGCTTACAGCAGCAGCCAAAAGGCATATTCAACAATTATAATCAGAAAAGTTACGGAGCTGATGAAATTGCTGAAATTCTTAAGAGAAAGGGGAATGTACAGTAATGGACAAAAGTGCAGTATATGCTGAAATTTTTGATGAATATCAAAAAGAGAAAAAATCTGCTGAATTAAAGGCAGAAAAATTAAAGGAAAAACTGTATAAAAATATTCCCAGATTAAGAGAAATTGAAAATGAAACGAAAATGAAAGGCGTTGAGCTTTTTAAAAGTGCGGTAAGCGGCGGAAGTCAGGAAAAATTTGAAGATTTTAAAAATACTTGTAATAAATTGAGGCAGGAAAGGCAAAATATATTAAAAGGCATAGGTATAGATGAAGATGTACTTGAGCCTCAGTATAAGTGCAGTATCTGCAAGGATACAGGTATGATAGGTACAAAAAGGTGCGTCTGTTTCAACAAAAGGCTTGCAGAAAAATATTATCAGCTTTCAAATTTGGGTAATATTTTGAAAAGAGAAAATTTTGACCATTTTAATTATGAAATTTTCTCGAAGAATGCGGCAGGGGGAGATATTTCACCTTATGAAAACATTAAAAATATTTCTAAAGAAGTTTTATTTGCAATTGAGAATATAGATGATGCTCCTCTAAATATGCTTTTTTACGGACATTCCGGTCTCGGAAAAAGCTTTATGTGCAATTGTGCTGCCAAGGAACTTATTGACAGAGGCTATTTTGTAATTTATATGAGTGCATACAAGTTATTCACTTCTATGACAAAGGTAAGATTTAATAATGCCTCAGAGGCTGAAATTGAGAATGCAAGACTTCTTGAAGAATGTGATTTGCTCGTAATAGATGATTTGGGTACGGAGGGGGTAAACAGCAGTACTGTGCCTGAGTTTTTTGATATTTTAAATACAAGATTAAGAGCAAATAAATCTATGCTTATTTCTACAAACCTTGACCTGACAGATATTAATACAGTATATAGTGAAAGAATACTGTCAAGAATAATAGGAAATTTTAAAATATTTAAATTTATAGGCAATGACTTGAGAATGCATTAACAAAATTTAACAAAAAAAACTGTAAAATCAAAGCTAATTTGTCAAATTTGGCTTTTATCTATTGAAATTATCTCTGAAGTATGTTATACTATAACCAATTATAGTGGTAAACAAGCGGCTTGATTAACTATTTTAATCAGCCCGACAGAATCGGAGGTATAACTATGATAGAAGCAGTCAGCTGCGGAGGCGTAGTAATCCATAATGGCAAGGTTCTGTTGCTTTATAAAAACCAAAATGGAAGATATATGGGTTGGGTTTTGCCAAAAGGTACTGTTGAAAGCGGCGAAACTTATAAACAAACAGCCCTAAGGGAGGTAAAAGAGGAAACTGATTCTGATGCTGAAATTGTAAAATATATCGGTAAGACTCAGTATACTTTTAGAGGAACTAATGATATTGTAAGTAAAACAGTACATTGGTATCTTATGATTACTGATTCATTTTATTGTAAGCCACAAGCAGAAGAATTTTTTGCTGATGCAGGCTTTTATAAGCAACATGAGGCTTATTATTTGCTGAAATTTCACGATGAAAAGCAAATAATGAGAAGAGCCTTTATGGAGTATAATGATTACAGAAGCAGAGAACAAAAAGTGAAAAAATATGATTTTTAAGGAGGTAAGAAAATGAAAGCTGAATATGCAATTGAAGAAATAAGAAATTTAATCAGAAGAAATGAGAAAAACAACAGACTCAGAACTTTTGTATTTATTGTAGCCGGTATGGCTGTAATTGTAGGTGCAATTGTTGTTATATTATCTAAGTTAAAAAACAATTCAGACTATGAATATGATGATTGGTCTGAACTTGATGATATGGATTATGATGACTATGATGATTATGACGACTTTGATGAATATGACTATGAAGATGAGGACTTTGACTTTGACGACGCTGATTTGGAAGATGAGGCTGAAAAATAATAGTCATAAAATTTATAAAGTAATCTGATAAGGCTGTCAATGGACAGCCTTGTTTTTTTAGGAGGAATATTAATGTTATTAAAGAGAGTATTGACAGGTGTAATATCATCTGTAATGATTTTAAGCAGTTTGGGAGCAGTGAATGTTATGGCAGAAGAAAATAAAAAAATATTTATTGTAGGAGATTCTACAGCTTGTGTATATGGAAGTGATGACAACTATGCAGTACCAAGAGCAGGCTGGGGTATGTATTTAGGAGATTATATAAAGGGTGCTGAGGTTGTTGACCTGGCAAAGTCAGGAAGAAGTTCTAAAAGCCTTACTGTGGAAGAGGAATATAGTACTCTTTTAAAAGAAATGAAGGAGGGCGATTTTCTTCTTATCCAGTTTGGACATAATGACGCTAAGAAATCAAGTGAAGAGGACTTGAAAAACAGATATACCGACCCTGAAGGGGATAAAGATACAGAAGGCTCATTTAAATATTCCCTTTACAATAATTACATAAAAGCTGCAAAAGATAAAGGTGCAGAACCAATTCTTATTACACCTATTGCAAGGCGTTCTTTTGATGAAAATGGAAATGTAAAGGATACACACGGACTTTACGATGACGCTGTAAGGGAACTTGCAGAGGAGGTAAATGTACCTTGTGTTGACGCTACCAGGATAACTACTGAGCTTTATCAGGCTATAGGTCCTGATGATACAGCTGCTTTTCACGCCATTTATAAAGATGTGTCAAAGGGTGATAAGGGTCACGATAACACACATTTAAATCATTATGGTGCAAAATTGGTTGCAGGAGGTATTGCTAAAGGACTTTATAATATTGATGGTATTAAAAGTTATATAGATTTATCAAGCAGTGATAACTATGTTACAAGGGCTGAATTTACATATCAGATTGTAAGAATCATAGGCGGCGAATATGCTGATAAAGTTGAAAACTGTTTTCCTGATGTGGACTTATTAAGCAGTGATACCACTGCAATTTCTACAGCTAAAAAGCTGGGAATAGTTACAGGTGATGATAAAGGTAATTTTAATCCGAATTCAGCAATTAATTTACAGGAAATGTGTACAATTGCCGCAAGAGCTTTAAAGTACTCCGGAGTAGAACTAAATACTGATACTGCTGTTTTGGATAATTTTGTTAAATCAGATGAATTAAAGCCTTATGCAAAAGAAAGTATGGCAGCAATCATTAACCTTTGGGGAAGTGTGGTGCCTGATTATGCTAATCCAAGACAAATAATGAGTAAGGGAGATGCTTATATATTATACAGCCTTATTTATGATGAAATAAATGAAGCTGATGAAGATACAGCTCCTCAGTCAATTGATGAAATTGAAAAGGTTGAATAAAATTAATATTTTGTAAATTCGGGTTTTGCGGAGGTATGTATTATGAAAAATGAAATGAAGCGTATTGTTATTACGCTTATATTGTTTGTAGTTTTATTTTGGGGTTCGCCATATCTTCTTGGTTCTGATGTATATGATATAACTGTTCGTGCAATTGAACTATTAGCTGCGGTAATTGCAGCCGGCTGTTACTGGATTGGCAGCAACAAGCAATAAGTTAAAATTCGCAAACAGGAATATATATGGCAGATGTGATTAATAAATGATAAAGACTGGAGGTAATACAAATGAAATCAGAGGGAACTAAGCTTTATAATTTAGGCTTTTCGACTATAATGTTGTATCTTTTTCCTCAGTTATGGTATATATCACTCCCATTTAATTTTGTCATTGACAGTATTGTGCTTTTGCTGGGATTAAAAATTTATGGAAAAGAAAATATATTTTATAATTACAGAAAATCTATATTGAAAATATGGTTATTTGGATATTTGGCAGATATTATAGGTTCAGTAGTACAGTGCGGCATTGATGTAATTGCCGGTATGGGTTTTTACAGTGGTTCTGTAGTGGTAAATCCGTTAGGCGGAGTATTTCCACTTTTTGCAACATTATTTTCAGTAGCTGTATCAGGTGTTTTAATTTATGTTTTCAACCTGAAAATATGTCTTAAAACGGCATTGTTGGAAGAAAAGGATAAAAAGAAAATTTCCTTGCTTATTGCAATTTGTACTGCTCCGTATATGTTCTTTATACCTGCTATTTTCTAATTTTAAGTTAGAAGTTAATGAACTGTATTACATTACATATACTGTTTATTTTTTATAAAACAACTATCAGTTCGAGTATACCATTATTTTTTAAAATATATTATTTTGCAGAGATAATAAAAAATAATTACTTTTTTGTCAAAATAAAATGTAGAATAAGTGTAAAAAATAACCAAAAAAGTCATAAAAATATTAAAAAATATATGGAAAATATATGAAAATTATGATATACTTATATTAAATATTACAGTTGCTTGTTGTAAGCGTAAGTTGGGAGGTACATATTATGGGAATTGAATTAAAATTAAACGGTGTAAAAAATTTTGTAAGAGATGATGAGCTTGCTAAAATTGAATCTGCTGTAAAGACAGCAAGTGAACTTTTGTATTCAGGCAAGGGAGCAGGCAATGATTTTATTGGCTGGGG
>CAJKOJ010000069.1 GCA_905201505.1 uncultured Eubacteriales bacterium
ATAGAAAAAAATGACTGTTGAATAATATATATAACTGCTGTAAGTATGCTGTCTTAAAGTATTATTGTCTGAACAAGTGATAATTTGCAAATTTACTTGAAAAATAGCGGAAATAGGTTTATAATTAAATTTATTATTTATTGAAGAAATTAATAAAGGGGTGAGATTATGAGTCAGGTTGATGATAAAAAACAGGTTGAACAATTATATGAGGAATTAATGACCGAAATAAAAAGATACCATCCATCTAAAGATTTGTCACTGGTGGAAAGAGCATATAGTCTGGCTCGGGAGGCACACGGCGACCAAAAGAGAAAATCCGGTGAGCCATATATTATTCACCCTCTTTGTGTTGCAAAAATTCTGGCAGAACTGGAACTTGACCTTGAAAGTATTACAGCAGGGCTTTTGCACGATGTGGTAGAGGATACTCATTTTACTTTGGATGAAATATCTGATATGTTTAATCCTGATGTTGCTCTGCTTGTAGACGGTGTAACAAAGTTATCTAATATTGAATATTCCTCAAAGGAGGAAATGCAGGCTGAAAATTACAGAAAAATGTTCCTTTCAATGGCAAAGGATATAAGAGTTATTCTTATTAAGGTGGCTGACAGACTGCACAATATGAGAACTCTTAAATATATGCGTCCTGAAAAACAAAAGGAAAAGGCACAGGAGACATTGGATATTTATGCTCCGCTTGCTGACAGATTAGGTATTTCAAAGATAAAAACAGAACTTGAGGACTTGTGTTTAAGATATTTAGAGCCTGACGCTTACTACGACCTTGTGGACAAGATTAACAGAAAGCAGTCTGAAAGAGAAGAGTTTGTACACAAGATTGTTGAAGAAATAAGGGAAAAATGTGAAGAGGCGGGTATTAAAAACTGTACTGTTTACGGCAGGCCTAAGCATTTTTTCAGTATTTATAAGAAGATGCATACAAAGAATAAAACTCTTGACCAGATATTTGACCTTTTTGCTGTGAGAGTGCTTGTTGACAGTGTTAAGGACTGCTATGGCGTTTTGGGTGTTGTGCATGAGGCATATACTCCTATGCCAAACAGATTTAAGGATTATATTGCTATGCCAAAGGCAAATATGTACCAGTCTCTTCATAATACGCTTATAGGTCCGGACGGTATGATATTTGAAATACAGATAAGAACCTATGAAATGCACAGAACAGCAGAATATGGTATTGCTGCTCACTGGAAATACAAAAAGGGTATTACAGAGGGTGTTGAGGATAATTCCGAAGACGCAAAACTTTCTTGGTTAAGGCAAATCCTGGAATGGCAGAAGGATATGTCTGATAATCACGAGTTTATGGACACTATTAAAACAGACCTTGACGCTTTCAGTGAAAATGTATTTTGTTTCAGTCCAAGCGGTGAAGTCATTTCTCTTGCAGAGGGCTCAACTCCTGTTGACTTTGCATACGCTATACACTCTGCTGTGGGCAATACAATGGTAGGTGCAAGAGTAAACGGAAGAATTGTAAACTTTGACTATGTTATTAAAAACGGTGACAGAGTTGAAATTGTGACTTCTCAGAATTCAAGAGGTCCTAGCCGTGACTGGCTTAAATTTGTAAAAACAAGTCAGGCTAAGTCTAAAATAAACCAGTGGTATAAAAAAATAAATAAAGAAGAAAACATTGTAAGGGGTAAGGAGCTTCTTGAAAAAGAGGCTAAGAGAAAAGGATATAATATTGCTGATCTTTTATTCCCTAAAGCTATGGAATCTGTGCAGATAAGATACAGCTTTAAAGACTGGGATTCCGTATGTGCCGCAGTGGGACACGGAGGACTTAAAGAAGGTCAGGTTGTTAATAAACTCTATGAAGAATACAGTGCTGAGATAAAGAGAAATAAAACTGCTCAGGAACTGCTCAAAGAGCAGGAAGAAGCAATAAAGGCTAAAATACAGACCGACAATGCAGAACCGCAAATTCCTAAAAAAAGGAGCAAGAGCGGCATATATGTACACGGCGTAGGAGATATTGAAGTAAGGTTTTCTAAATGCTGTTCCCCTGTACCGGGAGATGAAATAGTAGGTTTTGTTACAAGAGGCCGCGGCGTGTCAATACACAGAACTGACTGTATAAATATTATTAATCTTACAGAAGAAGAAAGAGCAAGACTTCTGGAGGCAGAATGGACTATTGACAAAGCGGCTGTCGGAGGCAGATTTAAGGCTGATATAAGAATATTTGCTGATGACAGAGACGGTCTGACATTAGATGTTTTAAAAGTTGTTATTGATGAAGGATTGTCTGTGCTTAATGTAAACGGAAGAAGTCTGAAAAACGGTACTGCCGTTGTAGACTTATCCCTTAAAATAAGCGGTATAGATCAGCTTGAAATATTGGGTAAAAAAATAATGAATATAAGCGGTATAGATAAAATTGAAAGAGTGAATGCATAATGAGAGTTGTTTTGCAGAGAGTGGCTTATGCTTCTGTAAAGGTTGACAATGATATTGTTGGCAGTATTGACAAGGGGATTGTTGCTCTTGTAGGTATGAACACAGGAGATAATGTCAAAACCTTTGAATGGATGTTTAATAAGCTGAAGAATATAAGAATATTTGAAGATGAAGAGGGTAAAATGAATTTGTCCATAGCCGATCTTGGCTATGGGCTGCTTCTTGTACCGAACTTTACTGTTTATGCAGATGCCAGAAAAGGCAACAGACCAAGCTTTGCTATGGGTGCAAAACCTGATGAGGCAAGGGAGAGCTTTAATGCCTTTGTTGAGTATGCAAAGAGCAATTATGACAATGTGGAAAGCGGTATTTTTCAAGCAGATATGAAAGTAGAACTTTTAAATGACGGACCTATAACAATATTGCTTGACAGTGATAAACTATTCTAGTGTAATCTAAATTTTCATAAGGCGGAGTAAATTATGAGATTAAAAGTATTTGTATCACCTGAAATGGGTGAAAATTGTTATTTTGTTATTGATGAAAATACTAAAGAGGCAATAGTTATTGATCCCGGTGATATGGATGAAAAGCTGTGCAGCATAGTTGATAAGGAAGGGCTTGATATAAAGGCAATATGTCTTACTCATGCCCATTTTGACCATGCGGGGGCAGCAGAAAAACTCAGAGAACATACAGGTGCACCTGTTTTTATCTGCAAAGGTGAAGAGACAGTTGCAAATTCTTCTCATTACAATCTTTCAAGTATGTTTGGGAAGCCGTTTACTGTGCCTTATGACAGAGTTTTAAATGAAGGCGATGAGTTTTGTTTCGGCTCTCTTAAATTTAAAACAATACTTACTCCGGGGCATACTCCGGGGGGCGGCTGTTTCTACTTTGAAAAAGAGGGTGTTGTATTTGTGGGCGATACTTTGTTTTTGATGAGCGTAGGCAGAACAGACTTTCCGGGAGGAGACAGCAATGCTTTAATTGAAAGTGTGAGAAATAAGCTGTTTTTGCTCCCTTATGATACTGTTGTGTATACAGGTCACGGTCAGCAGACAAGTATTGGATATGAAATGGAAAATAACAGCTTTGTAAATTAAACAGGATATGTGATGTAAAAATAATAGGGCAAATCCCTTGTAATTGGAGTTTTTCTATGAATTATGTGTTAAAAGGTCACAGTTATGCTGACGATGTTGTATCTGTGATAATGATGTTTTATCCTAATGATAAATATGTTCAGACTGAAAATGCCGCAGAGGGCATTACAGTTGTAAGCGTCCTTAATGGGGCTTTGGCAAAGGGTGAGCTGTATATTGACGGTGAAATGAGGGCACAGGCTTACGCTGAAGCTGAAAATGACAGTCAAAGAGAATTAAAAAGAGTAATTGGTTTATCAATAGCTAAAGCTGTTAATTCTGTTGTTAAAATTCCTTTGCCCTGGGGCATACTTACAGGTGTAAGACCTGCAAAGCTTGTATCGGAAGCTTGGGGTGAGGGGCAGTCAACAGATGAAATCAAAAGAACATTTAAGGATAAGTATTTGGTAAGTGATGAAAAGCTGAACTTAATGATAAAGGTTGCTGAAGAGGAAAAGAAAATTGTAGAAGGAGGACTTGGAAAGGCCGGACTTTATATCGGTATTCCATTTTGCCCTACAAGATGTCTTTACTGTTCCTTTACTTCATACCCTTTAAAACAGTACAGCAGTAAGGTTGACAGCTATATAGATGCTTTGATAAATGAAATGGATTTTTCAAGGAGGTATCTTGAAGGTATCGAACTTGAAAGTATCTACATAGGGGGAGGAACTCCAACTTCGCTTAATGAAAAACAACTTGACAAGCTGTTGACTTATGTGGAAAAATATTTTAAAATACCTTTGGAATTTACTGTTGAGGCCGGAAGACCTGACACTGTTACAGAGGAAAAGCTAAGAATATTAAAAGAACACAATGTGTCAAGGATTTCTATAAATCCTCAGACTTTAAATGATGAAACTTTAAGGCTAATAGGCAGAGAACACAGTGTTGAGATGTTTTTGAAGGCTTTTGAAATGGCGAGAAAGGCCGGACATAAGCATATAAATACAGATATTATACTTGGGCTTCCAAATGAGGGAGAAAAAGAAGTTGCAAATACTATGGAAGGGCTTATGAAACTTTCACCTGAAAGTATAACCGTCCATACTCTTGCTGTGAAAAGAGCGTCAAGGCTTAAAGAAACTCTTGACAGATATACTATGACAGACGCTGAGAAAATGGACAAGCTTATTGGCATATCAAGAGAATATACAGAAAAAATGGGTATGTCACCCTACTATATGTACAGGCAGAAAAATATGGTGGGAAACTTTGAGAATGTAGGCTACTGCAAGCCCGGCTGCCAATGTATCTACAATGTGGCAATTATGGAGGAAAAACAAAGCATACTTGCCCTTGGTGCAGGCGGTTCTACTAAAATTGTTGACAGAAACACAAATCATATAGAAAGAATATTCAATGTGAAAAGCGTTGATGATTATATTAACAGAATAGATGAAATGCTTGATAGAAAAAAGTCTATCAAAGTTTTGTAGTAATGAAGGAGTTTATATTATGGCTAAGGATAAGGTTAAACCCAGAATTTTAACAGGCTTTATGGAATTGCTGCCTGAGGATCAAATTTTATTTAACAAAATATATGATACAATAAGAGAGGTATATGAAAGTTTTGGCTTTTTGCCTCTTGATACACCTGTAATTGAGCTTTCTGAGGTGCTTTTGGCTAAGGCCGGAGGAGAAACGGAAAAGCAGATTTACAGATTTAACAAAGGTGAGAATGATTTGGCTTTAAGGTTTGACCTTACAGTTCCGCTTGCAAGATATGTTGCACAGCACAGCGGTCAGCTTACTTTCCCTTTTAAGAGATACCAAATGAGTAAGGTATACAGAGGCGAAAGACCTCAGAAGGGCAGATTCAGAGAGTTTTATCAGTGTGATATAGATATTATAGGAAATGAAGAGCTTGACATTGCATACGACGCTGAAATGCCTGCTGTTATTTACAACGTGTTTAGAAAATTGGACTTTGGTAAGTTTACTGTCCGATTAAACAATAGAAAGGTGTTAAACGGTTTTTTTGAAAGTCTTGGACTTGAAGAAAAGATTTCAGATATATTGAGAAATATTGACAAGCTTGATAAAATAGGCAGGGACAATGTTATAGAAGAACTTGAAGGTCTTGGCATCGAAAGTGACAAGATTGAAAAAATAATTGACTTTATATCAATTAAGGGCAGTGAAAATGAAAAAATCAGTGCCTTAAGGGCTATGAATGTTAATAATGAAAAATTTATTGAAGGCGTCTGTGAGCTTGAAAAGGTTACTGAGTATATGAGAGCTTTTGGAATAGATGAAGATTATTTCACTATTGACCTTACTATTGCAAGAGGTCTTGATTACTACACCGGTACTGTATATGAAACTGTGCTTGATGATTACAGAAGTCTTGGCAGTGTATGTTCCGGAGGACGATACGATAACCTTACAGAATATTACACAAATACAAAGCTGCCCGGAATAGGTATATCAATTGGTCTTACAAGGCTTTTTTCTCAGCTTAAAGAGGCAGGCATTATAAAGGCTGAAAAATCAAGCCTTGTTGACTGTCTTGTGGTCCCTATGGGTGTTGATATGGGCTATGTTTTAAAGACAGCAAAAGCTATAAGAGATAATGGTCTTGTGACAGATGTATATTATGCTGATAAAGGTATGAAGCATAAAATGAAATATGCAAATAAGCTGGGTATTCCTTTTGTGGCTGTAATTGGTGAGGATGAGTTAAATTCAAATACTGCTTCACTAAAAAATATGACTACAGGGGAACAGATAACAGTTAGTATTGATGAAATAGGCAATGAAATAAAAAAACAGATGGGAGAATAAAAAAATGGCAGAATTAATGCAGGGTTTAAAAAGAAGCTGCTATTGCTGTGATGTGAATGAAACAATGGCAGGACAGGAAGTGACACTTATGGGCTGGGTAAGCCGTAAGAGAGAATTCGGTCACTTTTCATTTGTACTTTTAAGAGACAGAACAGGTATTGTTCAGGTGGTTATTGACAAAGATAACAGTACAGAGGATGTTATTGCAAAGGAAAGTGAAATCAGAAGTGAATATGTAATTGCTGTAACAGGCAAGGTACAGGAAAGAACTTCTGAAAATATAAATCCTAATATGAAAACAGGTAAAATTGAGGTCAATGTTGAAAGCCTTAAAATTTTATCTGAATCAGAAACTCCTCCTTTCCAAATAGAGGACAACATTAATGTAGGTACAGAACTCAGATTAAAGTACAGATACCTTGATTTAAGACGTCCAAGCGTAGCTGAAAATATAATATTAAGGCATAAACTCTGCCAAATTGTAAGACAGTTTTTAAGTGATGAGGGATTTATTGAAATTGAAACACCTATTTTGGGCAAATCTACTCCTGAGGGTGCAAGAGACTACATTGTGCCAAGCCGTGTTCACCCGGGTACATTCTATGGTTTGCCACAGAGCCCTCAGCTTTTTAAGCAGCTTTTAATGGTATCAGGTTTTGATAAATATTTTCAGATTGCAAAGTGTTTCAGAGATGAGGATTTAAGGGCTGACAGACAGCCTGAATTTACACAGATAGATATGGAACTATCCTTTGTTGAGGAAGAGGACGTAATGAGTGTAAATGAAAGGCTTATTAAAAAAGTGTTTAAGGAATTAAAGGGTATTGATATTGAAACTCCTTTCCTTAGAATGCCTTATTGTGAAGCTATGGAGAGATTTGGTTCTGACAAGCCTGATATTAGGTTTGGTATGGAACTGAAGAATATTACAGATATAGTCAATGGTTCAGAATTTGGTGTGTTCCAAAATGCCATTGATGCAGGAGGCAGTGTAAGAGGTATTAATGCCGAAGGCTGCGGCTCATTCCCAAGAAAGAAAATAGATTCTCTTGTAGATGTGGCTAAAACTTATGGTGCCAAGGGTCTTGCATGGATTATATGCAATGAAGACGGCACTTACAAGACTACAATTTCAAAGTTCTTTGATGATGCTAAAATCAAGGAAATTGCTGAACGCTTTGAGGCTAAAGCAGGAGACTTAATTCTTCTTTGTGCTGATAAAAACAAGGTTGTATTTGACGCTCTCGGGGCTTTAAGACTTGAGGTTGCAAAACGTCTTGAAATACTTGACAACAATGAATATAAATTCTTATGGGTTACAGAATTCCCTCTCCTTGAATACAGTGAGGAAGAGGAAAGATATGTTGCTGTTCATCACCCATTTACAGCTCCTATGGATGAGGATTTGCAGTATGTTGAATCCGAACCGGGCAGAGTAAGAGCTAAGGCTTATGATATGGTGTTAAATGGTTGTGAGCTTGGCGGCGGTTCTATAAGAATTCATTCACAGGAAATACAGAATATGATGTTTAAACTTTTAGGCTTTACTAAAGAGGATGCACAGGAAAGATTTGGATTCCTCCTTGACGCCTTTAAGTTTGGTGCTCCGCCTCACGGAGGTCTGGCTTTTGGTCTTGACAGAATTGTAATGCTTCTTAACAATACAGAAAGTATAAGGGATGTAATTGCTTTCCCTAAGGTTAAGGACGCAAGCTGTCTGCTTACAAATGCACCTGATGTTGTTGATGAAAAGCAGTTGGAAGAACTGGGTATTGAAATTGCTGATACTAATACTGTTGAAGAATAATACGAGGTGACATATATGTTGGATTTTAAGGCTGAACTTGCTAAATTTGCACCGCTGCCCGAAAATAAAGACGTTCCAAGAGCAGTGGATACCACAGGTATTGAGGATATTATGGATGTCCTTAGGGAATTGAAAAAAAATGTGTAAGGGGAAATACTATGTTATATACAGGCTCTTTACAAAAAAAAATCACTGATTTATCAAATATTTATTACAACAGAGGTCTGAAATGCTGTAATGAGAACAGGATTTCTGAAGCTGTGGAAGCATTGAGAGAAAGCCTTGAGTTTGACAAAAAAAATATTGACGCCAGAAACCTTTTGGGACTGTGTTATTTCAGACTGGGAAGAGCTGCTGACGCTCTTATACAGTGGACAATAAGCTACAAGTTTAAAAGGACTGATAATATTGCAGTTGACTACATTGCAGAACTTGAAAGTGCAAGGGAAACTGCTGCAATGTATGATGCAATTACGTTATATAATGAGGCTTTATCTTTTGCTTGTCAGGGCAATACTGATATGGCAGTTTTAAATCTTAAAAAAGCCCTTGAAAAAAATAAGGAGCTTACAGAAGCACTTAATTTGCTTGCACTTTGTTATATAGAAGGGGGCAGAGAATCAGAGGCATTTAAGCTTTCTGAAAGAGTTCTTAAAATTGACAGTACAAACCCTGTTGCTTTAAGATATTACAGACTTTTAAAGCCTGAAAAAAGATTGTTCTTTAAATCACAGCCAAAGGATTCAAAGATGAGAAATCAAAGAGGCGGCAACGTAGGGTATTTCTTTGGCGGAATAGCTGTTGCTGCTGTAATATTAGGCTGTATGGGTCTGCCTGCTATTGCAAAAAATTTTAGAAGTGACTATGACAAGTTACAGACAGAATATAATGTATTGCAGAATAATATGAATACGGAAATTGATAAAAAGACTGAAACTATAAACAGGCTTACAGAAGAAAATGAAAATCTGCGTTCAAGGCTTTATACTGTAGATAATCAGGAGCTTCAGCAGAGAGTAAAACTTCTCAATGACATTCAGAATTATTACAATGAGGGAAGTATTGAGGAAGCAGCTGAAAAACTTATTGCTCTTAGTACAACAGGTTTTAGTCAGGAAGTTTTAAACCGTTATTCTGCACTTTGTAAAACGGTTCTGCCTGCTGCTGCAAGTGAATATTTCAGCGATGGTAAAAGGGCAAGCAACAATGGTAATTATGTAAGTGCAAAAGATTATTTTAATAAGGCTATTAAATGTACTAATGAAGGTGATGAAGTAAGATACAGTGCAATGTATCAGCTTGGAAAAATAGCTGAAAATGAGGGCGACAGCGTAGCAGCTCTGAATTACTTTAAAACTGTTGCGGAAAAACACCCTGTTGAAAGTATAAGGAATGAAGCTAAGAAAAAAACGGAAAGTACTGAAAACAGCTAAAGAGAAAAAACAGTAAATAATTATCTTCAATGATACAGGCAAAAAGTAAATTATTTGCAATTATTCAGATATAAAATAACAGGGCGGGTAAACCGCCCTCAGATTGTCAAAAAAGTTATTTATAAGAAAAAAATTGTATTTTTTATACATCTATCTTACATTTAGCGTCGCAGACTCTAATCCGCAGGTCGAGCTTTGCCCGACTGAGGACAGGAACTTTTCTGTGAACAAGCCATTTTTTGGCTTGTTTGCGGAAAA
>CAJKOJ010000070.1 GCA_905201505.1 uncultured Eubacteriales bacterium
AGTTGAACCTTACTTTTTATTTTTATCTGTTACCTATCTATTGTACCTCAACAATGATGGGAAGTAAATGATAAAAAAATTAAATATTTAACAGTTAAGTAAAATATTTTTAGAGAGAAAAAATGCAAAATATGTTTAAAAAGCAATTTATATATGATATACTTAAATTAATTATTTTTATACAGAAAGGAAACAGTATTATGTTATTTGTAGAATATCCAAAATGCAGTACTTGTCAAAAAGCTAAAAAATGGCTTGAAAATAATGGCTTTGATTTTGAAGACAGACATATAGTTGAAAACAATCCAAATAAAGAAGAGTTAAAGTTATGGCTTGATAAAAGCGGTATGTCTCTTAAAAAATTCTTTAATACAAGCGGTATGAAATACAGAGAGCTAAATTTAAAAGACAAACTTCCTGAAATGAGCGAAGATGAGGCTCTTGAAGTTCTTGCAAGTGATGGTATGCTTGTTAAAAGACCTGTACTTGTAGGTAATGATTTTGTGCTGACAGGCTTCAGAGAAAAAGAGTGGGAGGAAACACTTAAAAAATGATGACACTGGATAAGCTTCAAATAGGCAAGGATGCAGTAATTGAATCTGTAAACTGCAATGATCTTGCTTTAAGACAGCATATTCTTGATATGGGGCTTACTCCTAATACTGAGGTTACATTGGTAAAGGCTGCGCCTATGGGAGACCCTATTGAGCTGAGAGTAAGAGGATATGAACTTACTCTGAGAAAAGCTGATGCAGCAATGATTACTCTTAAAAATATACATGATATGCATGATTATAAAAGGGAAACAAGACCTGCCGGCAGAGTGCATCACCCGGGAGTAGGTGAGAGTAAGTCATACAGACCGAAAAAAAGCGGATTTGAAATCCCTGAGGGGCAGCCTGTAACTTTTGCTCTTGCGGGAAATCAGAATTGCGGAAAAACAACTCTTTTTAATCAGCTTACAGGTTCAAATCAACACGTGGGAAATTTCCCCGGTGTTACTGTAGACAGGAAAGACGGCATAATAAGAAATTACCCCGAGGCTGTTGTTACAGATTTACCCGGAATTTATTCTCTTTCTCCATATACAAATGAGGAAATTGTAACAAGAGAATTTATATTGAGGGAGAGACCAAACGGAATTATAAATATATTGGATGCTACCAATATAGAGAGAAATCTTTATCTTACAATGCAGCTTATTGAATTAAATATACCTATGGTACTTGCACTCAATATGATGGACGAGATAAGAGTAAACGGCGGAACTATAGATATAAATTCTATGGAGGCTGCATTGGGAATACCTGTTGTACCTATATCAGCATCTAAAAATGAAGGTATTGATGAGCTTGTGGAACACGCAATGCACGTTGCCAGATTTGGTGAAAAGCCGGGCAGGCTCGATTTTTGCGATGCAGAAGGCGGAGATAAAGGTGCTGTACACAGGTGTATACACGCAGTTGCACACTTTATTGAAGATCATACAAAAAAATATGGTATACCTACAAGATTTGCAGCGACAAAGCTTGTTGAAGGCGATAAATTAATATTAGACGCTTTAAACCTTGATGAAAATGAAATTGAAACTCTTGAACATATGATTGCTCAAATGGAGGAAGAAAGCGGCAAGGACAGAATGGCGGCACTGGCTGATATGCGTTTTGGTTTTATAGAAAACTTATGCTCTGAGACTGTCGTAAAGCCTAGTGAGAGCAAAGAGCATAAAAGAAGTGTTGCGGCAGATAAAATCCTGACAGGCAAGTATACGGCACTTCCTGCATTTATAGGAATATTGGGAATCATATTTTGGCTGACATTCGGCGTTATAGGTAGCTTTTTATCAGATTTAATGGAAATAGGTATTACATTTGTTACAAAGGTATGCGATTCTGCACTTTCAGTATATGGAATCAACAGTGTTGTTCATTCTCTTATTATTGATGGTATTTTTGCGGGAGTTGGCAGTGTACTAAGCTTTTTGCCTATAATTGTTGTATTATTTTTCTTCCTGTCTATATTGGAGGACAGCGGGTATATGGCAAGGGTTGCTTTTGTAATGGATACGCTTCTTAGAAAAATAGGTTTATCAGGAAGAAGTTTTGTGCCTATGCTTATCGGATTTGGCTGTTCTGTTCCTGCTATTATGGCAACAAGAACTTTGCCGTCAGAGCGTGACAGAAAAATGACTATATTACTGACACCATTTATGAGCTGTTCTGCAAAGCTGCCTATTTATGCTTTTTTTACAGTTGCGTTCTTTCCAAAGTATCAGGCTCTTGTAATGATTGCAATGTACATAATAGGAATTGTCACAGGCATAGTTTTTGCACTGGCTTTAAAGGGGACTGCGTTCAGAGGCAATCCTGTGCCTTTTGTAATGGAATTGCCTAACTACAGATTGCCAAGTTATAAAAATGTTGTAAGACTTATATGGGAAAAGGCTAAGGATTTTATTACAAAGGCATTTACAATTATATTTCTTGCAACTATTGTAATATGGTTTTTGCAGTCATTTGACAGCCGTCTTAATGTTGTTACAGATTCATCAAACAGTCTGCTTGCTATGCTGGGAAGTTTTATTGCACCTGTTTTTAAACCTTTGGGTTTTGGTGATTGGAGAATATCTACAGCACTTATTACAGGATTTACTGCAAAAGAAAGTGTTGTAAGTACTCTTACAGTACTTATGGGCGGTGATACAAAGATGCTTTCAACTATGTTTACAGGGTTTACTGCTTTTGTATTCCTTGTATTTACATTGCTATATACTCCGTGTGTTGCTGCTGTTGGTGCTGTAAAAAGAGAAATGGGAAGAAGAGGTGCAGTGATAGTTGTGATTTTACAGTGTGTAATTGCCTGGCTTATTGCATTCTTGGTTCACCTTATAGGAAGTATGGCCGGATTTTAGGGGAAAGTGCAATATAAAGTATATAAAAAATTATACAAAATTGCTGAAAATATTTTTATAAAGTATAATTAGCTAAAATTTTTGTCATTTTTATACAAAATATTTATATAAATTTTTATTAATAATTAGATTTACATATTCGACAAAATGAAGTATAATTATTAAGATTTTATTATTAAGAAGGTACAAAATATGTATAAGTCCAACAGATTGGTTACGGAAAACAGATTAATAATTTTATATTTAATGTATCAGATGGATATGCCTTTGTCATGGGAGCATTTATATAATTTTGCAGTAAATGATTATATGGATTATTTTGAATTTCAGACATATATAACTGAAATGGAACAAAACGGCATAATAGAAACCAATAAAGAAGATACAATTACTTATTACAGTCTTACTGATGACGGAGAAAAGACTGTTAATACTTTTTCAAAACTTATTCCCGAATCTAAAAGAAAAAGCATAATTTCCTATGTGCGTAAAAATAAAGGTGTAATTAAAAAGGAATATGCGGTTTCGGCTAACTATTTTATGTATGATGAGGACGAATATGTAGTAAAATGCAGTTTTATTGAAGATGATGTCACGTTGATGGAGCTTAATATCACTGTTGTTACCAAAGAAATGGCAAAGCAGGTAAAGAAAAACTGGAAGCAAAATGTAAGCGCTATTTACAATAATGTTTTGCAGTCACTGTTAAATGATGACAGTAAAGATGCAAGAGTAGCAAATGATATTGAAATCAGAGACACAGAGGGTTGACATATAAAAGGATGCTTGTAAAACAGGCATCCTTTTTAAAGGCGTAAATCCTCTTTTTTAATGCAGCCCAATTGAAAAATCATAAATATATAGATAAAAAATGCGGCAAGTAAAGTGGCTGTGATTGAATATTTATACTCTATGTTATTCCAAATATGATGAAACCCGAGTTTGGCACAAAGACAGGCTGCAGTAATTGCGAGAACAGGTTTTATGTATTGTTTTGCTAAGGGAATGTTTATATGTAATGTATGGCTTACTTTATATATTGTAATAAATGTTACTATTACAGAAGTAAGTATCCAGGGATATATAAAACCTGATATTCCGTAAAACGGTATTGCAAAACATATAGCAGATAAATTGACTGCTGATGAAAAAAGACCTATTTTAAATATAAATAGCTGTTCTCCAAGCCCATTAAGCACAGCAGACATTGTTACTTGTGTATACATAAAAGGACATATAATTGCCAGTGCTTTTAACATTGAACCTATTTGTCTTTGCGAATATATGAGTATACCGAGTTCAGTAGGGAAAGCCATAAATATTCCTGTTGTAAATACTCCTATTATTGCAGTTATGGTGAGTGACTGATGCAGTGTACTTTTAATTCTGCCGTGCTGACTAAGAGCGTAGCTTTCTGATATGGCAGGCATTGTTGCTGTTGCAAGAGCAGTAAGCAAAGAAGAAGGAAACGTTATAAGAGGCATTGCCATACCGGTAAGCCTTCCTAAAAGACTTATTGCCTCTGCCTGAGTCATTCCATAAATCTGTAGCTGCTGAGGTATAAGGAGGTTTTCTGCTGTTGAAAACAGAGAGCCTGCCATTCTGTTGAGGGTAAGGGGAACTGCCATAGCGGCAATCATTGATACGGCTCCCCTTGGTGTAATAACAGGAGGAGAATACCTCTCTCTTTTTATTATGTAATACATAAAGACATAGAGGAAAGAAATAATTTCTCCTGCAGCCATACCCCATACTGCGGCACTGCAGGCATACTCAAGTCCTTTGGGAATCAGTGTTTGTGCAAGAAGATAAATTACTATCATTCTTATACTTTGTTCAAGAACTTGGCTTATTGCTGAAATTGCAGTGTTTTGCAGTCCTAAGTAATAGCCTCGAAGAACAGACCCTGCCGCCATAAAGGGAAAACAAATGCTTATTATTCTTAATGAAAGAGCTGTTCTTGTATCTTTAATAATTATTTCTGAAATTACTTCTGAGTAATTATATGTAATAAAGCTAAACGCAAAAGCAATTATAATTGTTGCAAAAAGAGAATAGTGCAAAAGCCTTTTTACATTGCCGATAGCTCCTCTTGCTTTTTCTTGTGCTGTTAACTTTGACATTGTGGTGGATAACCCTGAAGAGGATACAGACCATACTAAAAGATATAGAGGGGTTATAAGCTGATATAGTCCCATTCCCTCTGCACCTATGGTTTTTGCCATATATATTCTGTAGAAAAATCCTATTATCCTTGTTATAATATTTGCAATAGTTAAAATAATAGCACCCTTTATTATGGTTTGTCTGTACATAAGTGTCCTCCTTTGGTAAAATGGCGGTGAGAGATAAGCTATTGTTTCTCATAGGTTAATTTTATGAAAAAGTGTGTAAATTATGTGTGATTTGTGATAAGATATGAATATGACAAAGAGGATGGTGATATGATGTTTGATATAAAGGCTGAATTGAAAAAACTGCCTGATTCGCCGGGCGTCTATATAATGCGTAATGAAGCTGATGAAATCATATATGTAGGTAAGGCTAAAGTACTTAAAAACAGAGTAAGGCAATACTTTCAAAATTCTGCCAACCATTCTGTAAAGGTAAAAACGATGGTTAGTCATATTGACCATTTTGAATATATAGTTACCAATTCTGAACTTGAAGCTCTTATTCTTGAAAACTCATTAATAAAAAAGCATAGTCCAAAATATAATATAAGGCTTAAAGACGATAAAACATATCCGTATATTAAGGTAACTACTAATGAAATGTTTCCCAGAGTTTTTATGACAAGGCAGCATTTAAAAGACAAGGCTAAATATTTTGGTCCGTTTACAAGCGGTCTGACTGTTAAAGAAAATATTGAGCTTATTCATAAAATATGGGATTTAAGGCGATGTCACAAAGTATTCCCAAGGGATATTAATAAAGAAAGGCCATGCCTGAATTATCACATAGGTCAGTGTAAAGCACCTTGCAACAGTTTAATCAGCGAGAAGGAATACAATAAAATGGTAGAAGGTGCTATAGATTTTTTAAGCGGAAAAACTGATAAAATTATAGCAGAGCTAAGTGAAAAAATGGATAAAGCCTCTGAAAATCTGGAATTTGAAAAAGCTGCTGAATACAGAGATACAATTGCAAATGTAAAAGCACTTAATGAAAAACAGATTATAGAAAGTATGCATGTAAATGAAAGAGATGTAATAGGTTTTGTAAGAGGTGATAACGGAGAATGTGTTGTGCAGATTTTCTTTATCAGAGGAGGCAAAATTACAGGGCGTGAGCATTTTATGCCTGAAAATTGCGAGGATACTCCGGATAATACAATGCTTTCTGAATTTATTGAACAGTTTTACAGCGGTACTCCGTATATACCAAAGGAAATTATATTGCAATGTGATATAGATAATTATGAGCTTATAAGTCAGTGGCTCAGTGAACAAAAGGGTCAAAGGGTAAACATACTCATTCCTCAAAAGGGAGAGAGAAAACGTTTGGTAGATATGGCAAGAAACAATGCACAAATTACTTTGGATAAATTTGGGGCAAGTATAATGCGTGAGCAGCAGAGGACGACAGGAGCCTTAGATGAAATTAAAAAAGCACTTGATATTGACTTTGATTTAGTCAGGATAGAAAGCTATGATATATCAAATACACAGGGATTTCAGTCTGTAGCATCAATGGTTGTGTTTGAAAACGGTATGCCAAAGAGAAGTGATTACAGGAAGTTTAAAATAAAAACTGTAATAGGTGCAAATGATTATG
The DNA here is from genome assembly GCA_905201505.1 of uncultured Eubacteriales bacterium. Classification (GTDB taxonomy): domain Bacteria; phylum Bacillota; class Clostridia; order Lachnospirales; family CAG-274; genus Gallispira. The sequence goes on from CAJKOJ010000070.1 coordinate 6,689, forward strand.
CAAGTATGTCAGAAGTTATTTCAAGAAGATTTACCAGATATATTAATGAAACAACAAATCCTGAGGTAAAAAAAGCGGGTTTTGACAGGCTGCCGAGTATGATTTTTCTTGACGGAGGAAAAGGTCAGATTTCAGCTGTAAAAGAAGTTCTTGATGATTTAGGTATTGTTGTGCCTGTGTGCGGTATGGTTAAAGATGACCGACACAGAACAAGAGCTTTGTTATATAAGGGCGAAGAGCGGGAACTTGACAGCCATAGTGAAGGTTTTAAACTGATAACAAGAATACAGGATGAAGTGCATCGTTTTGCTATAGATTATCACAGACAGCTGAGAAATCAAAAGCAGATACACAGTATACTTGAAGATATTAAGGGTGTTGGAAAAGTGAGGAGAAAGGCTCTTATGGCTCATTATGGGGATATATCAAAAATAAAAGAAGCAGATATTGAAGATTTGAAGAATGTAGAGGGAATGGATAATAAATCAGCAGAGGCCGTATATAATTTTTTTAGAGGAATAAAATAAGGAACGGTTAATACCGTTCCTGAATAAAATTTATAAATAAATTATTGACCTGTAACACTGCTGTTTGCATTATTGGTATTTGTGCCGCTTGTTGCACCGCCGCCGTTTGTTGTGCCGTTGCCGTTGTCACCACCGATACTGTCAACAGCATTACCGATGCCGTCACCAATGTCTTCAACAGCGTTGCCGATGCCGGTGTCTACATCTCCTACAGCATTTCCAGCATCATTACCGATATTATTATCAGTTCCGTTTGTTGAATTGTTGGTATCACCATTTACACCTGTACCTGTTCCGGCACCGTTGCCATTCATTGTGTCATTGCCTGTATTTGTGCCATTGTCTGTGCCGGTACCATTTCCGCCGTTTGTATCAGTTGTGTTAGTGCCTGTACCTGTAGTATTGTTATCATTTGAACCACAGCCTACAAAGGCTAAAGTAAGACAGACAAGAGCGAGGAATGATAATTTTCTTAACATATTCTTTTCCTCCTTAGGTTAATTATTTAGGTTTTCCTCAATATTTAGTATATGCAATAAGTTTAAATATAAATTAGAAAATATTAACAAAAGAGAGGTGTTTGTAATGAGAAAATGCGGAGTTTTAGTTCATCCTTCAAGTTTTCCTTCAAGGTTTGGAATTGGAGATTTATACTATTCAAAGAAATTTATAGATTTTTTAAAAGAGTCAGGACAAAAGCTATGGCAAATTCTCCCTTTGGGTCATACAGGTTTTGGCGACTCACCTTATCAAAGTTTTTCTACCTTTGCAGGAAATCCTTTGCTTATAAGTCCTGATTTGTTGGCGGAAGATGGTCTTTTGAATGAAAAGGATTTTGAAAATGTTCCGCCATTTAATTGTAAAAAAGTTGACTATGGAAATGTAATAGGGTATAAATATGATTTATACAAAAAGGCTTATATAAAATTTGATTTCAATAATAAAGATTATTTGAATTTTTGCGGTGAGAACAGCTTTTGGCTTGAGGATTATGCTTTATTTATGGCTTGCAAAAATTACTTTATTGCTAAAAGAAGAAATACATACGAGAGTGAAGAGTATAAACTATATTATAAAAATGCAAGTAAATATATGGACAATAATTCTATAAAAGATTGTTTTTACGGAGGGGCATGGAACAGTTTTCCTAAAAAACTCAGGGACAGAGATGATGAGGCGATAGAAGAATACAGAAAATTGCTTATTGATGAAGTGAATTTTTATAAGTTTATTCAGTTTGAATTTGATAAACAGTGGATTGATGTAAAAAAGTATGCAAATAAATGCGGAGTAGAAATTGTAGGGGATATTCCTATATTTGTGGCAAGTGACAGCTCGGATACATGGAGCAGGAGAGAACTTTTCTACATAAACACAAAAGGATTTACTACAAAGATAGCAGGTGTACCGCCTGATTATTTCAGCAAGACAGGGCAGCTGTGGGGGAATCCTTTGTACAATTGGAAAAGACATAAGGAAGAAAACTATGACTGGTGGGTAAAAAGGACAGAAAATATATTAAAGTGGGTAGATGTTGTAAGAATAGATCACTTCAGAGGTTTTGAAAGCTATTGGTCTGTGCCCATGGGAGAAGAAACTGCAGAAAACGGAAAGTGGAACAAAGGTCCAAAAACAGAGGTATTTGAAGCTATAAAAGAAAGGCTGGGGTCTCTTAATATAATAGCTGAGGATTTAGGGGATTTAAATGAAGAGGTTATTGAATTAAGGGACAGTCTAGAACTGCCGGGTATGAAGATTTTGCAGTTTGCATTTGATAACTGTGAAAATTCATATTTGCCTCATAATTATGAAAAAAATAATTTTGTTGTGTATACAGGTACGCATGACAATGATACAACTGTAGGCTGGTATAATGAACAAAGTGAAAAAGACAAGGATTATATAAGAAGATATATGAATGTAAGCGGTGAAAATATTAATTGGGATTTGATAAGACTTGCTGTATCTTCTAGTGCAAAATATTGTATTATACCGATACAGGATATTATTGGACTGGGCAGTGAGGCAAGAATGAATGTCCCTGGTAAAAGAGATGGTAACTGGCAGTTTAGGTTTGAGGAAGAAGATTTAAAAGATAATATGGCTGAAAAGCTTAAATATCTTTGTAAGTTATTCAACAGATAAAATTATACACATTCGGAGAAGTAATATGAACGGTAAGAGATATTATATAATTGATTATATCAGAGTGTTTGTAATTATAAATATGATTTTGTATCATACTGTCTGGGATATGGTATATATGTTTGGCAGTGACTATATGTGGTTTAAGGGCAGCTTTGGACATATTTGGCAAAGGTTTATATGTATTACATTTATATTTTTATCAGGTTTTTGCTGGTCTATAAGCAGAAGTCATCTGAAGAGGGGAATATATATACTTGTATGCAGTTTTATTATAACTGCTGTTACTGTTATATTTATACCAAAGTCAGCGATAAAATTTGGCATACTTACGTTAATAAGTTCATCTGTTTTGATTATGATTCCTCTTGAAAAATTACTTAAATATATTAATAACTCTTTGGGATTAATATTATCTGTATTACTTTATATAT
>CAJKOJ010000071.1 GCA_905201505.1 uncultured Eubacteriales bacterium
AGTAATTTATTTAAAATATTATATATGAAACAGAAGGAGGCTTCACTTTGATAGAGGTAAAAAATTTAACCAAAAAGTTTGGACCTCACACAGCAGTTGACAACATATCATTTAGCGTCAATGACGGTGAAATCGTTGGTTTTTTAGGACCAAACGGAGCAGGCAAAACAACAACTATGAATATGATGACAGGGTTTATTTCATCAACGGAAGGAACTGTCAGAATAAATGGTTTTGATATACTTGAAGAACCCGTTAAAGCAAAAAAGCAGCTTGGTTATCTTCCCGATACACCGCCTGTTTACGGTGATATGACCGTTAAAGAATACTTGGAATTTGTGTGCGACTTAAAAAAGGTTAAAAAAAGTGAAAGAGACTTTATGATAAAAGACATCATATCGACTACTAAACTTAATGATGTTTTTAACCGACTGATAAAAAATCTTTCAAAGGGCTACAGACAAAGGGTAGGACTTGCCCAGGCACTTATAGGAAATCCCGATGTGCTTATTCTTGATGAACCAACATCAGGTCTTGACCCTAAACAGATAATTGAAATGAGGGATTTAATTAAACGCCTTGGCAAAAAACACACTGTTATTTTAAGCTCACATATTTTAGGCGAAGTAAGTGAAATATGCAGCAAAATAATAATTATTAACAAGGGAAAAATTGTCGCAATGGACTCTACAGATGAACTTATTAATATGTCAGGAAACTCTGCACAGCTTATTACAATAAAAGGAGATCCATATACCGCCGTTGAGAAATTAAGACAATGGAGTGCAATCTCATCAGTAATTATAGATAAAGATAACAACGACGGAACATTTGACATTAAAGTTTATGGCACTGACAACAGTGATATCAGAGAAATAATTTTTGCTGCTATGGCAGAGGAGAGGATTGCAATACTTATGTTTAAACCTCTTTCAAGCGGACTGGAAGAAGTTTTTCTTAATGTAATAAACGGAAATTTTGAAAATGATGAAATTAACAAAAAAGAAGAAGAAATTTCAATAGCTTTTGCCGAAGGTGGCATTGACAATTACGATGACGAGGAGGTCGGCAAATAATGATTTCCATTCTAAAAAAAGAACTAAAAAACTACTTTAACACAATTACAGGATATGGCTTCTTGGGATTTTTAGTATTGATTACAGGCTATTTCTTTATTTCACAAAATATTGTTGCCGCAAATGCCAACTATAATGAAACACTTGCCGGTTCAATGATTATGTTCTTAATCCTTGTACCTGTACTCACCATGAGACTGTTTGCAGAAGAAACAAGGCAAAAAACAGATCAGCTCCTGTTTTCAGCTCCTGTTAAAATAACTGATATTGTTGCAGGAAAATTTTTTGCAGCTGCATTATTATATCTATTAGGTATAGCAATAACCTTAGTGTTTCCTTTCATATTATCCCGATATGGGAGTATTGACTGGGGTATGACATTTGTTGGTTTATTTGGTTACATTATGATGGGAGCATGCCTTATAAGCGTTGGGCTTTTTATATCAGTTCTTACAGACAATCAGATCGTAGCTGCTGCTGCTACATTCGCCACCGTATTCTTACTTCTTATGATGGATAATATTGCATCGTCAGCACCGATTTCTGTTTCTTCCTCAATTATGTTTATTATAATTATAATAATTGCAGTTTCTCTTACTGTATATAACAGCACAAAAAACATTGCATTATCAGGTATATTTGCACTTACAGGATTTGTTATTACTGGAGTATTATACCTTTTTAAACCAAATCTTTTTGACGGCGTAATTATTAGCATACTCGGATGGTTTTCTGTACTTAACAGATTTGAAAATTTTTATATGGGTATTATTTCAATATCTGATATAATTTATTATATTACGTTCTCATTGGCATTTTTATATCTTAGCGTAAATGTTATTGAGAAGAGAAGATGGAGCTAGGAGGCAGCTATGAATAAGCTATTCAATGATAAAAGACTTAAGTATGGTACATACTCCGTGGTTGTTACTCTGATATTTGTTGCCATACTTATAATAATTAACTTGATAATAGGACAATTTAACAAGTCATTTGATTTTACAAAAGAAGAAATTTTTTCATTATCAGACGAAACTAAATCTGTACTTGATAATGTTCAGGTTGATATAAATGTTTACACGCTTTTTAAAACAGGCAGCTCAGAAGCTGTTATAGGAAGAGTGAACCAAATAATTGATAAATATGCACAGGCAAATGAACATATTAAAGTTGAAAACAGAGATTTATACTTACACCCGGATTTTGCTAAAAAATATTCTTCTGAAAACGTAAGCGTTGATGTAAACAGTATTATTGTTGAAAGCGGAGATAAATTTAAAGTTATTAGTTATAATGACTACTTTAACAATAATGGCAGATTAAATCTCGAGTCAGCTCTTACCAGTGCATTGCAGTTTGTGAATATGGAAGTATCCCCAACTGTTTATTTTGTAACAGGTCACGGAGAACCTGACAGTACAAACTTTACTTCTTTAAATGATCAGCTTGAGCTTGCAAATTACACAGCAAAAACAATTAACCTTCTTGAGTCTGAAATACCTGCCGATTGTACAGTACTCTTCATTACACCGGTAGACAGAGATTACTCACAGGCTGAGGCCGATAAAGTGTTAAATTATTTAAATAATGACGGCAGAGTATTTATGCTTTTAGGTGGTATTGACACAGAAAAGTCCCCTAATCTTATGAGTATTTCTCAGGCTTATGGTATTACTCTTGAAAACGGTTATGTATACGAAGGAGAAGAATCTTCCTATATGCTCTACCCATACGCTGTGCTTCCTGAACTTAAAGAGCACGATATCAACAGTTCACTTATTTCCAAGGACTATCATACTCTTGCTGTAGCCTGCCAAAGTGTAAAAAACACAGAATTTCAAAAGCAGGGACTTGTAATAGAACCTTTACTTACTACAAGCAGCAAATCATATATAAAGGCAAACGGCAATCAGTCTGCAAACAAAGAACAAGGAGACATTGAGGGACCTTTTAATATTACAGTAGCTGTAACAGATTCCAACTACACAGATAAAGAACATACAACAAAACTTATAATATCAGGAGGCAGCTATTATCTTATTGATCCTAACACAGATTCAATGGTTAATAATGCTAACTCCACATTTGTTGTAAACGCTGTCAACTGGCTCAATGATAACACAGACAGCATATATATTGCAGCTAAAAGTCTTCAAAATCCTTCTATTGTTGTAGATGCAGGTGCTGCTGCCAAAATCAAAATTATAAGCTGGTTTATATTGCCTGGCATTCTATTTGCTGCAGGATTTATTGTTTGGATAACAAGGAGAAACAAATAATGAAGAAAAAAATATATATTTTAATAAGTGCGGTAATTTTGCTTTTGGCATTACTGCTCATCTATTTGTTTGTATTAAATAAAAGCACAGGCAAAACGCCTGATGATGAACAATCAGACAGCGTCGATATGACTACCCTGGGAACACAGATAACATCTATGAACAATGTAGATACCTTTACACTTGATAATAAAAATGGAAATTTTGTATTTTATAAATCAGCTGATATATGGAAAATTAAAGGTTATGAAAACACTTTCAATACATCGGTAATAAATAATATAGAAAGTGTATTTACTGGGTTGTACTCAACACAAATTATCGAAGAAAATGCACAAGATTTAACAAAATATTCTCTCAATCCGCCTATTGCTCAAGCTTCAAGCGGAGATTTAAAAATTAATTTAGGAAGTATAACAACAGATGGAAAGTATTACTATGTAAGTCTTAATAATGAAAACACAGTTTACATGGTTAATTCTGCCAGAGTAGACTGCCTGCAATATGGCTTAAACGATTTCATAGACAAATCCCTGCCTAAAATAAACAGTGATTCAATACAAGAAATTTCAATAGACTACAAAGATAAAGATGACATACTTATTAAATATGACAAAGATAATCCTATTGCACGAGAGTATTCAGAAAAGAATGGACTTGCAACTTTAGTAATGGAAAAACCCGTTGGAAATATGCTTGTATACCCTTATAATTTGCAGTCAAGCATATTAATGAATTTAAACAGTTTAAATGTTTCTGATTTAGTTAATATAGCACCTGCAGACTTGTCTGAATATGGTTTAGATAAACCACTGTGCACAATTTCTCTTGCAGATAACGAAAATACTATTATCGTAAAGATAGGGAACTATGTACCGGATACCGAAAACAGCTATTCTTATGTTATGATAAATGACCGCCCCGAAGTTTTTACAATGGAGTATAGAGCATTAAAGCCCTTTGTCAATGCCTCAATAGCCGACTTTGTAGAAAAATTTGTTTCATTGTATCAACGTTCAAAAGTAAACAGAATTATTATTGAGAGTGATAAAACATATACAATTGACTTCAAGGCAGAAGGCGAAAATGACTATAAAGAAATAGATGGTGTTACAAAGGATTACAGAAACAGTTATATTAATGGAGTACTTATAGACAAAGACACATTTACAAATTTTTATGAATTACTTGTAGGAATAGGCTTTGACAATATGATAAGTGAAACTTATAAAAATGATAATCCCGCAGTTACAATTACATTTGAATTAAGTGACGGAAGCAAAGATACTGCACAATATTATGATTATGACAGCAGCTTTTATATAGTAAACAAAGGTAATGATACCTCCATGCTTGTGTCAAAGCAAACTGTACGAAAAGTTATTAATATGGCAGAGAATTTAATAAACAAATAGTCTTTAATTAGTCTTTAATTTTATGACCGAAGAATATTTTTCTTCGGTCGTTTTTCTTTTTTGTTGAAACATATATTTTTATATGTTAAACTTATATATATAACAATATTATGGGGGGAACATTATGAAAACAAAAAGCAGGGCTTTACTTATATTTTTAAGCTGTGTATTTCTATCATTAGCCGTACTGGTGCCTTGTTTCAGTGCAGAAAATACCCCAGTTGTAAAAGTAGGATATTCAAACTTATATGATACAGTATATAAGAAAAGCAACGGAACATACAGTGGTTTTGCAGTAGACTATTTTGATAAAATATCAGAATATACAAATAAAAACTTTAATTACATCAACATTGAAAACACTCAGTACATTAACTTTTTAAAAGATAATAGCCTGGATATTATCTTTGGCATTGCAAAAACAAAAGAAAACGAGGAATATCTCTCATTTTCAAAATGCTCTCTATTTGACGAAAAATACTTTTTATTTGCAAAAGACAGTTCCAATATTTACTATGAAGATTTTGACACTATTAATAATACCAAAATAGGAACATTGAAAAATGACATACATATAAAAAATCTTAATGAATATGCCTATAAAAACAATTTTAATTACACACTTATAGAATATAATAGTATTGATGAACTCAGAAATGCAATTGGCGTAGGCGATATAGATATTATATACGGAGCAAATATTGAAGCCTTTTCATACCTGACACAAATTGCTCAGGTATACTCAAATCCTGTATATATTGCAGGAAAAAAAGACAGTAAAATAATTGAAGAAATAGATAAGGCAATTAACCAAATACTCAATGACAATCCCGATTTTATTCTCACTTTAAACAAAAAATACCTTACAACCTATAACAAAAAATTATGCTTAACAAAAGAAGAAACAGAATATATTAAAAATGCAGGCACAATACCTGTTGCTTTATCCAATGACTTAATTCCGTATGAATATATTGACAACAAAGGTAATTACGCTGGAATTATCACAGAAATATACAAATACATTAGTGAAAAAACCGCCCTTGAATTTGAATTTTTTGAAAGAAAATCAGATGAAGAGTTTAAAAATGACCTAGAAACAGGAAAAATAAAAATGACAGGTTTAGTTATAGATACTCCTGCTGTAAAAGATTATCTTAACATTAAAACTTCAAACAAACTTTTGACAATTACTCTATATATGGCAAGCCAGAATTCCAATATAATTGACAAGGAAAACGCTATATTGGTATTCTCAAATAAAACAATAAATTACGAAGATATTGCAAAAGGAATGGGGTACAGCAACTTTATAAAAGCAAAAACAACTGATGAATGTTTTGATATGGTTAAAATGGGAAAAGCAGATGCAACAATATTTCCTGATAAAACAATAGAAGTGTATTTAAATCATGCTTACTATTCAAAACTTTCCTCTGTTTCACTATTAAACACCACAAATAATTACTGTATAGGTGTTTACAACACAAAGGATAATAAAATACTTCTTTCAATTATTAATAAAGCAATTCATACTTTGTCAGCAGAAGAACTTAACAATATCAGGATGAATTGTTTTGCTGATGCCGTTTATCAAAAAAGTATAAAAGATATATTTTCTGAAAACAGCAGATTTATAATACCCGTTATTACTATATTATTATGCTTAATATTATTTATGAGCTACAGACAAAACAAAATTAAGTCTAAAATGAACGCAGCTCTTGAAAAGATGAATAGCAGTTTAAAAACAATCATAAATGAAAAAGAAGAAGCAAATGCAGCTAAGTCTGACTTTTTATCACGTATGAGCCATGACCTCAGAACCCCCTTAAACGGAATAATAGGAGCGTCAGAACTGGCTGCTGATGAAATTAACTCCAAAGAAGATGTTATAAACTATCTTAATCAAATTAATTCATCAGGAAAATTTATGCTGGGACTTGTAAATGATATACTTGATATGAGCCAGATTGAAAAAGGAAATGTTGAATTTAACCTTGAAAATTATAATCAGGAAAGCCTTATTTCAGATATTAAATCTATGTTTGAACCTCTCTGCAAGGCAAAAAATATAAACCTGTTAATAAAACAATCCGCCTTTAGAGTGAATGTATTAGTGGACATATTAAGGCTTAAACAAATTTTCTTCAACCTATTATCAAATGCAGTCAAGTATACGCCAAATGGGGGCACTGTTGAATTTATAATAGCAAATCAAACTTTTGATAATAACATAGAAAAAGTAACCTTTTTAATAAAAGATACAGGCATTGGTATGAGTGAAAAATTTCAGGAACATATGTATGATGCTTTTTCACGAGAGAAAACAGGAAATACTGTTTCTACTCAAGGTTCAGGGCTCGGCTTGCCAATTGCAAAAAGGCTTGTTGACCTTATGGGCGGAACAATTGAATGCAAAAGCGTTGTTGGAATTGGTACAACATTTACAATAACACTGCCGCTGATTATTGCCAATGACGATACCTCAGGAATAATAACAAATGATACATCAGGTGAAATTTGGTTTAATAAACAAAAAATTTTGTTAGCCGAAGACCATGACTTAAATGCTCTTATTGCACAAAAGCTCCTTGAAAGAATAAATCTCGTAGCAGAAAGAGCCGCCAACGGTGAAGAAGCTGTAAAAAAATTCACAGAACACAAAGAACAGTATTATTCAGCAATTCTTATGGATATAAGAATGCCTGTAATGGACGGAATTGAGGCAACAAAAAATATCAGAAACCTTGACAGAGCAGACGCTAAAACAATACCTATTATTGCTATGTCAGCAAATGCATTTAAGGAGGATATTGATAACTCAATACAGTCAGGAATGAATGAATACCTTACAAAACCAATTGATAAAAATATACTTTATAATACCTTGGCAAAATATATTATAAAGTAATTTTTACTGACGTTTTATTATAATTTTTACAATTATTATGACTTTTATTTATGCTGTCTTTTCATTAGATATAACATAAACAAAAAATAAACCGTGCCCGTTTATATATTATGTATAAACAGCACGGTTTATTTATTTAACTCTTTACTTTGCTGATATCTGTACTAACACCTACATAAATATCAAATGTTCTTCCCCAAGGAAATTTTAATGTATCTATAGATGCATTGTCTACAACAAACTCTTCATCATTAAATTTAAATACTTTACCTACAAATACATCTGTTACCTTTTTTGTATCTATTAAATTATAAAGTACCTGAGAATTAATTCTGTCCTGAACATTAGGTCTGTATCCCTTATTATTAAGGCTAAGCTTGCCGGACTTTGTATATATGCCGTCTTCTATTATATGCTGAATAAGTACCCTAAGCTGTGAAGAAAGCATTTCAGCAGGCCTTTTACTTGTCTCTTTAGCAATTGCTATAACTTGACTATGAGCTACACCAAGTCCGATTGCATTGCCATTTGTATTCCATGCTGAATACATATCAAGGTCAGACAGTGACAGCCCATTTCTGTTATAAAGAAGACTTTGAAATATCTTATTTTCAGATGCCCCGTTAAAAAGTTCAATTAATCCTATATTGCTACCATTTTTCTTTTCCCTTTTAAGCTTATCTATAGCTGATGCAGTCTTATCAACAGCAAGACTATAATCATAAACATATATACTTACAGGTGCATTTGTATACCTTCCTATATTTCCTTTAACAAAAGCATACGATGCTCTTGCAATGTTTCCCGGTTTTTTAACATCAAATGTTGCAACATCCTGATTTGTATCATTATATACAAAACTCATTTGTGCAGTCATATTTTTTCTTGAAGCATAATCTCTTGCATATATCAACTGAGGAACTTCATCTGTTCCATATATTATATTAACAAAGTCTCCGCTGCCTGTATTGGCTCTGCCAAGTTCCTGTTTTGAATAACTGTTTATAATATTCCTATGAATAGATGAAGCTCCTGTTTCCATATATGTACGTGCATAACTGTATTTTATAGGCGAATCATTTTCACACTGAATCCAATCTTCGCCCATTTTGTAAAAATAAGAAATAGAATCAGGTATTTGCAAATCATCATTACTTATTACAATCTGTTCAATTTTTCCCTCTTTTTGATATTTAAGCAATTGCTTAAATATCTGTGCAGTTGTTTCATAAGGTTTTATGTAGTAATCAACATACTGCTTATAAGGTGCCTTATTTTTAATATTCTTGTTAAAATAACCAAGAAAATCCCTTTCCCACTCTGTAAGGTTATCTTCACCCAGTTCTGCAGCTTTATTTGCAGCATAACTAAATTCCATAATATACTGTGCCGGCGTAACCTCACTGTATTTGCTTTTTATTTCATCATAATTTTTAATATCCTTATTATACTTTAAATAATAATAGCCTAAACCTTTAAGTTTCTCATCATTAAACCATATTTTGTTAAAACGTGTCTCAGGCAATGTTCTTGGCACAGACAAATTTACATAATATGTAGGCTCGGGAAAATCTGTAACAAGTTCATCAAGTTCATTTAACGCCTGCTTATAGTTTTTATAGTTTATTCCACAGCGGCTGCCTACAAGTCCATTTGTTATATATGATGAAGTATTTATTATAACGGTAGTGTACTTATTATTGTTTTTTCCCACAAGTGAATAAATTTCTTCTCTTACTTTTTCACTGTTTCCTAAGTGATTATCAGGTTCATAAGAAGAGAAGAAATCCAAACTTTCCTTAGATACACTTAAATACCTGTCATTTCCTATTTCTACAAGATTTGATAAGTATTCATCACTTATAGGTCTGCCGTCAATAGGTGCCGTTATAATAGTATTTGCATAAACAGGCAATGCAAATAAAATTGTAAAAATAAATGCAGTTATTATTTTTTTCATAAATCCTCCCAATTAAAAAACATCTTTACTATTAATTATCTCTTTACATTTTAACCTATGGACCGACATTTTTCAATAGCATATTACGTTAATTTTAGCCTTTAAAACAGTCATATAAAACATGCTTACACTTCATA
>CAJKOJ010000072.1 GCA_905201505.1 uncultured Eubacteriales bacterium
ATTTTATATCTTTATATAAAAATCATAATATAACAAAAAAAGACCACCGTTAACAAATTATTTAAAGCACTATATATATCAAGCACTTTAGATAATCCACTTTAACGATAGCCTTTTTACTTATTCTGTATTAATAAGCACATGAAACACTGCTGAATAAATTATCAAACTTTTCACGTTCCTCAGTAGTCATATATTCGCCGTATCTGTTAAAACCTGAACCAAGAAAGGCCTCAGCGGTACTTTTAGTTACCTCATTATTAAGCCATGCCTTTACACAGTTATAGGCATCTCTGACATTGCCTATGTTTTCAAGCATACTTATGTAAGCTCTCTGCATTTCCTCATCGGCAATATCAATAGCAAGATATTTTTCACAGGCGTCTATTGCTTTAAGTGCATAGTTGAATTTTGTATAACCTGAAAAGTCAAAAAGCATACTGTTGCACTTAGCAAAAATTTTCAAATCTTCCTTATCCATTTTAAATATAGGATCAAGAGACATTTTAGCTGTAAGTTTTTCTACATTATTTTTAAGAGCCTTTGCTCCGCTTTCTATTACACTATTAAATTCTTTCTCATATTTAATACTCATATACATACCCCATTTTCTAAAAAACAGCAGTGATTTCGGCAGTTAACTTTGTTAATTTAACTACAATGTCATTATACTACTAAATTTACAAAAAAACAACCTAAAACAAAAGTTGTAATATTTCTGAAATCTAGCAAAATTTATCGTTTTTTAATATTTTTTTGTTAAAATTGTACACTTTTTAAAAATAACGATTAACATTTTTAACATATCTCCCATAACACATAAACTATACCTTTTTATTTTATCAAAAAAATGGTGTAATTGATAAATATTTTCATCAATTACACCATTGTGTTTTAACCAATATATGCTATTATTTTTGAAATTATTACAGCTGACTGAGCTCTTGTTGTATTTGCCTTAGGTGCAATACCTTCACCCATACCATTTACAATACCTGCATCAACCATAGCTGCAAGACTATTCACAGCGTATGCTGAAATATCAGCCTTATCATTAAACTGGTCAAGAACAGAAGCATCACCTGTAATTTCATTTCCAAGCTTGTTTTCAAGTGCTTTCTTAGCAAGAATCATCATATCCTGTCTTGTAATATAACTTTCAGGTGAGAAAGTTCCGTCACCATTTCCGCTTGCAATTCCCATTTTCTTAGCAATACTGCAGGCTGCCGCATAATAAGAAGCAGGATCTACATCAGAGAAATTATTTTCAGCTGCCTTTTCAGCAGATATGTCAATACCCAAACCTCTTAAAAGCATAATTAAGAAATCTGCCCTTTTAACATTATCATTTGGCTTAAATGAACCGTCAGGATAACCGTTAACAACTCCCTTTGACGCTAATTCAACAATGTAATCACGTCCCCAGAAATTATCTTCAACATCAGTAAATGAAACAACTTTAATATCTGTTTCATTATCATCTCCGCCTATAACAGTATCCTTTGTTGTACTCTCTGTAGTAACCTCAGTTGTTGTAGTTTTATCGTTATTTGATGAGCCGCCGCCTGAACCGCCGCCTCCGTTGTTTCCACCGTTACTTGATGACGTAGTAGTTTCGGTTGAAGTTTCTGCAGTTGTAGTAGCTTCAGTAGTAGTCTCATCATCAACATTTCCTCCGCCGCTTATACTTACTTCACCGTTATTAACATTAAAGGAAAGATCATTTATACCATTTTCATCTGAATACTGACCAATTACATCAGTCATACTTATTTCAGATGTACCTGCTTCAATTGCCTTAAACTTCATTCTGAGTACAGTTCCTGTACCTGTATAATTTACACGCTGACCATCAACACTGTCATTAAGTAAATTAGCTAGCTTAATTCTTCCAAGCTCACCGGCCTTTTTCTTACCGTCAGCCATACCTAAATAATCAGAATCACCAGACTTTGGCACAAAGTTAATTCTTCCGTTTACATTAGTATAAGAAAAAATTGAATAGTTTACACCGTCTTCATCTGTATAAATTATTAAATCACTTGGTATATCATCAACTTCACAGTCAAGTGCCTGTATTTTTGATGGGTCAAAATTTACATAACACTGCATACTGTTATACCCATTTGGATTATCAGTAATTTTAAAATCAGCGTAAAATACATCACCAACCTGGACATCACTTTGACTTAACTCACAGTCAATATCAACAGTTTCAGCACCCATACTCATTACTGGTACAGAAAGTGCCATTGCCGCAGCAAGTACACTTGCCAAAATTTTCTTTAACATTTTTAATACCTCCTGAATATTATTATGTTTAAAGTATAACACAAGCTTTTGCTTTTTTCAATTACTTATTCTAAAGTTACAGGATTTTCTGCTTCTTTTCTCATCATATCAAATTTATCGACACACTTATCAACTTTAAGTCTGATAATCTGCTGAGGGTGAGGTGCCTCTGTTATTCTTTCACCGTCTTCATTGTACATTTCTTCAACAGTCATTTCAAACACCTCGCCGCTGTGTCTTAAAAACTCTATTTTGTCTCCCACAACAAACTTATTTCTCTGTTCTATTACAGCAAAACCTGTTTCCTTATCATAATCAATAACCATACCTATAAAGTCATAAGTTCTTATATATGAACTTGTAGTATAAATCTGTTCTTCATTACCGGGCTTGCCATAGTAAAATCCGGTTGTAAAACCTCTGTAGCTTGCCTTAGCAGCTTCCTGAAGATAATATTCTTTTTTACTTTCATACAAATTAGGATCTTTAAGGTAATCATCTATAGCTTCCCTGTATGCTCTTACCACTGTTCCTACATAAAAACAGGTTTTTATTCTTCCTTCTATCTTAAGGCTCATGATACCTGCGTCAATAAGTTCAGGTATATGCTCAATCATACACAAGTCCTTTGAGTTAAAAATATATGTTCCTCTTTCATCCTCAACAATAGGCATATACTCATTAGGTCTTGTTTTTTCAGTAACATAATACTGCCATCTGCAAGGATGAGAACAAGCACCTTTATTGGCGTCTCTGCCGCTTAAATAATTACTCAAAAGGCATCTTCCGCTGTAACTTATGCACATTGCACCATGAACAAATGCCTCAATTTCAAGGTCCTTTGGAATATTTTCAGATATACCCTTTATCTCTTTTAAAGAAAGTTCTCTTGCCATAACAATTCTGGAAGCTCCAAGTTTTTTCCAGAATAGTGCTGTATGATAGTTTGTATTATTTGCCTGAGTGCTTATATGAATATCCATATTTGGAACAGTTTCTCTTGCAACAGCAAATACCCCCGGGTCAGCTACCAATACGGCATCAACACCTATTTCTTCAAGCTCTCTCAAATACCCTGGCAGTTCCGGAAAATCTTCATTATGTGCAAATATATTGCAGGTTACGTATACTTTAGCACCGTGCTTGTGTGCAAATTCAACACCCTCTTTCATTTGCTCATAATCAAAGTTTTTAGCTTTAGCCCTAAGTCCGAAGCTTGTACCACCCAGATAAACAGCGTCTGCACCATACAACACAGCTATTTTAAGTTTTTCCAAATCACCTGCGGGAGCAAGTAACTCAATTTTTTTGTTCATATTTTTAATCCTCCAGCTTTTCTATAAGTGCCACACCGTCACCAACAGTAAGCACAGATGTCCTTAACTTTTCATTATGTGTTATTTCGTATAAAAATTCATTCAGTCTTTTATGAATTGTTCTCTGCCTTCTTGGAATTTCAGTATATTCCTGTGCAACTCTTCCCTCCTGCAAAATATCATCTGCCATAATTATACCGCCTTTTTTTGTAAGCCTTAACACATCAGGCAATATAGTTATATACTGCCCTTTTGCGGCATCCATAAACACAAAGTCAAATTGTTCCTCCAAATCAGGCAAAATGTCATTGGCATTTCCCTCTAAAATAGTAATTTTATTTTCAAGCCCAAACTTTTTAAAGTTTTCTCTTGCCCTTTCAATCATAACAGGGTATCTGTCAATAGTTTTAATATATCCGTCTTCAGGCAGAAACTGTGACATAAAACTTGCAGAAAAACCAACTGCCATGCCAATTTCAAGTACTGCCTTAGGTTTTTTTATACCAAGAATAAATCCTAATAATTTAACAACATCCTTTGGTATAATAGGCAGACCTTCTTCGTAAGCCTTCCTTTGCAACTCACCCAATTCTCCGGGGCAGTCTGTAAGCATATTTTCAATGTATTCTGCAATATAATTTTCAACTAAACTCATATTCTTTCTCCTATTAAAAGACCGGGGGACGGTTCCCTGGTCTTTTTATTTATACGCTAAATTTTAATTTATTCCAGTGTATTTTTATATTTCTCACTTGCTTTAAGGAATTCATCATAATCAGCAGTAAAGTAATGTTTGCCTGTTTCCTTGTTTTCCACAACATAATAAAGGTAATTCGTATCTGCAGGTTCAGCTGCTGCAGCAAGAGAAGCTGCTCTTGGTGAACATATAGGTCCCACAGGCAAACCGTCAGTATAATAAGTATTATGCTCATCAGCTTTTTCTAAGTCAGAATAAAATACTCTTGATACTCTTTCGCCTATGGAATATATAACAGAAGCATCTATTTGCAGTTTCATACCTTCATCTAGTCTGTTATATATAACAGAAGCCACAGCAGGTCTTTCATCATCATACTTAACCTCAGACTCCACAAGTGAAGCAATGATTACAATATCATCAAGACTTTTTCCTGATTTTTCAACCTTACTGTAAATATTATCAGCTTTACAAACC
This sequence comes from uncultured Eubacteriales bacterium, assembly GCA_905201505.1. Lineage (GTDB taxonomy): Bacteria > Bacillota > Clostridia > Lachnospirales > CAG-274 > Gallispira. The sequence continues at coordinate 4,783 of CAJKOJ010000072.1, forward strand.
TTATCAAACTGCTGGAGCATCATTTCAACTATTTCCTCTGGTTTAGAATCAGGCTGCACATAATATGTCTCAGGATAAAGATAACCTTCAAGCAAATTATCTCTTTCCGGTATATTCTTTACAAAATCATAGTCATAATCCCTGCTGTTTGCAGCCTTCATAAACTCATCAGCAGAACAAAGTCCCTCATTTGCCACAGCTTCAGCAATCTCGCTTAACCACATACCCTCTTTTACAGTAATATGAATTGAATTATCTATTGAATTACCGCTGTTCAGTTTTTCAACAATTTCAAAGAAATCCGCACCGCCGTTAAAGGCATATGTACCAAATTTAAAACCGCTTCCTTCACCGTTTATTTTGCAAAGAAAAATAAAATGTTCAGCACTATCAACAACATTATTTTTCTCAAGTATATCAGCAATGTCATTTACAGTTGAGCCCTGTGGAATATCTACAGTCACTGTATTTTCAACATTTCCTGTGCCAAATTCCGTTGATGTAAATTTTCTCACTGCAAAAGTCGCCGCCACAGCAATTACTGCCAAAACTATCAAGATGATTACAGGTATCAGATTTTTCTTCTTTCTACGTCTTTTTCTTTTGTTATTCTGCATAATGCACCTCCATTAAAGTCAGACCGTTAGGAGCTAATGTTTTTCCCGCTTTTGCTCTGTCTTTTGATTTTATAATTTCAGGTATCTCCTCAGGTTTTATTTTGCCACTTCCTACATATACCAGAGTACCTGCAATTATCCTTACCATGTTATATAAAAATCCGCTTCCTTTTACTCTTATACAAATAATGTCGCCGTCCTTTTCTACATTCAGAGAGTATATTGTTCTGACAGTAGTCTTTGCTGTAGAACCACTGGCACAAAAAGCCTTAAAATTATGTTCTCCAATAAAATATTTACAAGCACGCTGCATTTTACTTATATCCAGTTTTTCTCTTACAAAATCTGTATATCTTATGAGTTTAGGATTTTTAAATTCACTGTTCAGTATTTTATATTCATAGGTCTTATCAATTACGCTGTATTGAGGGTGAAAATCTTCACTTACCTCTCTCGCTCCTGTCACAACAATATCATCAGGGAGAAAAGAATTCACTGCATACGGAATTTTATCAACAGGAATTGTGGTTTCTTCATTAAATACAGCTCCCTGTGCCATAGCATGTACACCTGTATCTGTTCTTGAAGCACCTCTTACAGTCACTTCTTTTCTCAAAAGTTCTGACAAAGCTTCTTCCAGTTTTTCCTGTACAGTTATAAAGTTATTTTGCCTCTGCCAGCCGTAATATCCGCTGCCGTCATAAGCAACAGTAAGTAAAACTTTCATATTTATACTCCTAAAAATATCCTTGACAAAATAACAAGGACTGTTACGCCTGTTACCACGCCAAAGGTTATATAGTCATTTTTTCTGTATTCAAGTTTTTTCATTTTTGTTCTGTTTATATCCCCTCTGTAGCATCTTGCTTCCATAGCCATTGCAAGCTCGTCTGCTCTCCTGAAAGCGGAAATAAACAAAGGCACAAGCAATGGAACCATAGACTTTGCTTTAGCGGCAAGCCCCCCTGTATCAAAGTCAGCACCTCTTGCCATCTGTGCTTTTTTTATTTTATCAAGCTCATCAACAAGAGTTGGTATGAATCTTAGTGCAATTGACATCATCATAGCAATTTCATGAGCAGGTACCCCAACTTTCTTAAATGGTTTAAGCAATGCTTCTATTCCCTCAGTAAGAGATATAGGAGACGTAACAAAAGTCAGCACAGATGAACCAAGAATAAGCATAACAAGCCTTATACACAGCTTTACAGACATCTTCACACCGCCTGTTGTTATATGTAATATTCCAAAATCCACAATAGTGTTTCCTGACCTTACAAAAAATATATTTAACACAACAGTAAATATAATAATTGCAATTATACTTTTTAATCCTCCAAGCATCATTTTGAAAGGTACCTTGCACAGCTTAATCATAGAAAAGAGCAAAACAGCACTTAATACATAACCTACTGCACCTTTTGCAGAAAACACAGCCACAATATATATAAGAGTAGCCAATATTTTTGTCCTTGCATCAAGTCTGTGAATTACAGAATCTGCAGGATAGTATTGTCCTATTGTCAAATTCATCTTTATTTCCTTAAAGCAGAAATCAATATTTCTGCCCCTTCCTTTACATCATATATATTAGAAGGCACATCAAGCCCCATACCTTTAAGCTTTGAAAAAAGCAAAGTCATCTGAGGCACATTAAGACCTATATTTATGAGTTCCTGAGCTTTGCTAAACACCTTATCAACTGTATCAAACATAGCTACACTGCCATTATTCATTACAATTATTTTATCTGCAATATTTGCTATATCCTCCATTGAATGAGAAACAAGAATAATGGTCATTCCAAGTTCTTTGTGCATTCTTTTAATATTTCCGAGTATTTCATCTCTGCCGTATGGGTCAAGTCCTGCCATAGGCTCATCAAGTATAAGAATTTCAGGCTGCATAGCAAGTATGCTTGCAATCGCCACTCTCCTTTTCTGCCCTCCGGACAAATCAAAAGGAGATTTTTTATAAAAACTCTCATCCATTCCCACAAATGAAAGAGCATCTTTTATTCTTCTGTCAATTTCATTTTCACTTAGTCCGCAGTTTTTAGGTCCAAAAGCAACTTCATCATATATAGTACTTTCAAATATTTGATGTTCCGGATACTGGAAAACAAGGCCTATTTTTTGCCTTATTTCTTTAAGCTTTGTCTTATCAGCATTTATATCTTCACCTTTAAAATAAACACTGCCTTCATTACCCTTTACAAGTGCATTCAAGTGCTGTATAAGAGTAGACTTTCCCGAACCTGTATGCCCTATTAGTCCAATAAATTCACCTTTATTTATACTAATATTTACATCTTTAAGTGCAACCCTTTCAAATGCCGTTTCTTCACCGTATATATGAGTAAGATTTTTCACTTCAAGTATAGGTCCCTCTGATTTCACATCTGTTTCCCTGTGTTTTTCATATTTAAAATTTTCTACAAATCCTATATCTTCAGCTTTACTTATAAATTCATCTATGCTTAATATATCTCCTGGCATTTTATGATTTACCTTATTTATAAGATAAGAAAGCTCTGTTATCTGAGGTACATCAAGATATAATTTCTTCATTCCTTCTACATTTTTGAAAATTTCTCTGGGTGTTCCCTCCGCTGCCACTTTTCCATCATTAATTACTATTATTCTGTCTGCAAGTGCAGCCTCTTCCATATAGTGAGTTATAAGTACTATAGTTATGCCTTCTTCTCTGTTAAGCCTTGTTATAGTATCCATAACTTCCTTTCTTCCCAATGGATCAAGCATAGCTGTAGGCTCGTCCAATATAATACACTCAGGCTTCATAGCAAGAATTCCCGCAATTGCCACTCTCTGTTTTTGCCCTCCTGAAAGGTAAGCAGGTGCCGCTTTTCTGAATTCTTCCATACTAACTGACTTTAATGCCAATTCCACATTTTTAACAATGTCCGATGGCGGCATACCAATATTTTCAGGTCCAAAGGCAACATCTTCTTCAACAATAGTTGCAATAATTTGATTATCCGGATTTTGAAAAACCATACCTACACTTTGTCTTATATCCCATATATTTTCTTCATTTGATGCGTCATATCCCTTAACATACAAAGCTCCGCCTGTAAGTATATTAAGTCCATTTACAAGCTTTGCAAAGGTTGATTTTCCGGAACCGTTGTGCCCCAGTATAGCAGCAAATTCTCCCTTTTTTATTGTTATATCTACCCCTTTAAGGGCTTCTATGATTTCCTTTGTATCATTTTCATCACTAAATCTTGTATATTCATATTTTAAATTTTCACTCTTAATAAAATCCATATCAAGCCCTCACATTACACAATAAATCATTTTAATTATACTACACAAACCTACAATAATCAAGTTCAGATTAAATCACCAAACCATACAAAAAATATCAGCATAATATACTCTTACATACAAAAAACCTCTTAACCGATTTAATATCAATATCGGTTAAGAGGCTTTTATTCATAAAATAATTTATTATTTATTTAAAAAACTGTTCATTTCTTCAATTTCTTTTTTCTGCACTTCCACAATATTCTCTGCCAATTTTTTTACTTCTTCATTATTTCCATACTTTAAAACTAAATTTGCCATATCAACAGCCATTTGATGATGCTCAATCATACCTTCTGCAAAAGCCATATCAACACTCTCATAGTTATTTTGACTGTGTGAATGTCCGTTATGCATTATTTGATTATACTCCTTCAAATATGAAGCCTCTTTAGCTGCGTCATTTTCACCGCTTTCACTAATGCTCTTAATCATCTCATTCATCTGATTTATTTCTTCATTTTGAGTGATTATAATATTCTCTGCAAGCTTTTTCATTTCAGCATTTTCTGCACCATGTCTTATATAGCTTTCTGCCATTTCAACAGCTGATTGATGGTGAGGTATCATTCCTGCCAAAAAACTTATATCAGCATTTCCGCTGCTTTCAACATTCATCATAGATTCCATCATGTTATTCATAATATTGTCCTGCTCAGTAACATAGCCTGCAATATCATTATTTCCAGTTGTTTCTGAGCCGTTATTATTTCCAGTTGTCATCTCAGATGTACTTTGTTCATTACCTCCATTGCCATTTTCATCATTGCCTCTGTTAAATACAACAAATAAAATTACAATTGCTGCAACTGCAATTGCACATATAGCTACTATCGTTCTCCTGTTCACACATATTCTCCTTTCAATGTTTTTAAACTAGTATTTCTAATTAACAAAAAAAAATACATTCAAAGGAAATTTTTTCAGGATAAATTTAATTTTTTGTTTATTATCTGATTTGTTTTCTTATTTTTCCCTATCTCTATTTTTATCCACTTCAAATCCTAC
>CAJKOJ010000073.1 GCA_905201505.1 uncultured Eubacteriales bacterium
TTTTAATATACCCAAACACCTGTTCCTCTTTCTATATTTTCAGAAAACCACTTTGCATCATCAATACTCATTCTCACGCAGCCGCTTGAACGCCTTTCTCCCAACACCCCGTCAGTCACATTCTTGTCTTTATCCATAGCAACTGAATGGAAAAGATAGCTGCCGTTAAACCTTACCCAATACATAGCCCCGCTTTTAAGCCTTTCTGTATAGAACCAATTCCCTTTGTCACCAATTTCAAAATTTCCTCTAATAGTAGGAGTTTTATTTTTTCCTGTTGCACAGACAATTCTCTTTTCAATATTCCAATCGCCGTTTCTTCCTTTTAATACATAGACATACTGCCTGTCAATATCTACCCAGACAAAATGCTCTGTTTTACTTTTCAGACTTGAATTTGCATAGTCAATTATGACCTTATCAGACAGTTTTGCAGTATTTGTCGCCATATCCTTTGGAATATCAAGAGCAGCCCCTTTGACCCAGCCTGTTTGGTTTTTATATTTTACATAATACCACTTTTCACTTTTATCCTGCAATATTTCTACCTTTTGACCTGATAATATAAGATTTACTGCTTTCCCGTCAATAGCGTCATAAATAACAGCGCCCTGAGGAACCAAAGCATACACAGCCGATGATCTTATTACAGAAGGAATTGTATTTGCATCAACCATTTCTCTTTTTGTAATAAGCAGAGCAGAAACTGCTATTATAATACCAAAACTCATTAAAACATACCTTTTTTTCACAAAATCACCTCTGTTAAATTTTATGTTAAATTGCATTATTAATATAACTTCTTTTAAGTTTAGACAAAAACAATTTTTTTATACCAATATAAATATAAATCTTGAAATATTTTTATTTTAGTGTACAATAGAAATAAGACTTACTTTCGAAGAGGGCAATTTATATGATAAAAACAGATGTGTTAATAATCGGCTCAGGAATAGGTGCATTAAGTGTTGCTTCTGAGCTCTGTAAATATAATAAAAAAATTACTGTAATTACAAAAGGGCTTAGGAAAGCCTGCAATTCTTCTCTTGCACAAGGAGGAATTTCTGTTGCCCTTTCTGATAAAGACGATTATCACTGGCATTATGAAGATACTATGACAGCCGGCTGTAACCTTAATGATGCAGAAGCAGTAATGAAACTTGTATCTACTGCACCTCAGGTTATTCTTGACTTTATTAAAACAGGTATGGTATTTGACAAAGACAAGAATGGTAATTTAGACTTCGGAAGAGAAGGTGCACACAGACTTAACAGAATAATTCATGCAGGCGGTGACAGAACAGGACTTAGAGTTGTTGAGCAGCTTTTAAGGAATATAACAACAGATGTAAGCATTGTTCAAAATGAAATGGCTCTCGAGCTGAGAGTTAAAAACGGCAAATGCAGCGGTGTAATTACTAGAAACTTTAAAACAGGAGAAATACACAGCTATTCAGCAAACTATACAATACTTGCAACAGGCGGCATAGGTCAGCTTTACCCTTCAACATCAAATGACACTACTATAACAGGCGACGGAATTGCAATGGCATACAGAGCAGGTTGCAGGCTTAAAAATCTTGAATTTATACAGTTTCATCCGACAATGCTCACTATAGACGGCAAAGCATACGGACTTGTATCAGAAGCAGTCAGAGGTGCAGGCGGCATATTGGTAAATAATAAAGGTGAAAAAATTATGGAAGGTGTACATCCTCAAAAGGATCTTGCACCAAGAGATGTTGTTTCAAGAGAAGTATATGCTCACTATTTAAACGGTGAAAAAATTTTCCTTGACATTACAGCAATAGATGACTTTAGAAATAAATTTCCAACCGTTACAGAAATATGTGAAGAACACGGTGTCAATGTAGACAGTAAAATGATTCCTGTAGCACCCGGTGCCCATTTTCATATGGGCGGTATAGAAGCAACTCCTGAAGGTGTAACAAATATAGAAGGTCTTTACGCTGTAGGTGAAGTTGCATGTACAGGTGTACATGGTGCAAACAGGCTTGCAAGCAATTCTTTGCTTGAAGGTTTGGTTTTTGGGAAGCTTCTTGCAGATTATATTGCCAAAACTCCAAGAGAATCAGGCAATATTTCTGAAGATACTTCTGATATTATACTTTCAGAACTTCCAACTAAAAAAGAAATACAAAATCAAATGATGAACTTTGTGGGAATTGTACGTCATTCTCATGAAATACATAAAATTATTGATTGGTTTGAGCAATTTTCACCTGACAAAAAATTCAGCAAGATTAACGTAGAAAAAAATTCAAATGAACAATTTGAAGTATATAATATGCTTACTACAGGCTGGCTTGTGGCAAAAGCCGCAGCAGAGAGAAAAGAAAGCATAGGTGCTCATTATATAATAGAAGATTAATAATTTTAAAACCTCAGCCTGATAATAATGTATCAGCCTGAGGTTTTCTTTTTAAAAATTATTCAATAATACGTACTAATTACTGTTTTATTTAAATTGCTGTAATTTTTTTTACCATTATGCCTCTTCAATTGCATTTACGGGACAGCTCTCCATAGCTACTTTTGCTTCCTCTGAATCAGTATCAATATCCTCAGCTCTTGCAAAACCGTCATCCTTTATTTCAAACACCTCAGGACAAGTTGATGCACATAATCCACAGCCTATACAATCCTCATTGACTAAATATTTCATAATTACCTCCTGTTTTATTATAAATTTACAATTATTTGTAACCATATCATATTATTTCCAGAAACATCGGTTTTAATCATTAACCATAAAAAAAATTCTCTTTATTTTTAAGCAAAAAAGGCTGCATATAACTGCAGCCTTAAAAAAAATTACATTTATCTGTTCAGATACTCATTACAAGCCTTAGCAGCTTCTCTGCCTTCGTGTATAGCCCATACTACAAGGCTTTGACCTCTTCTCATATCACCTGCTGCAAAAACACCTTTAAGACTTGTCCGGTACTTTCCATATTCAGCCTTGACATTGCTTCTTGCATCAGTTTCAAGAGATAACTGCTTAATTAATGTATCCTCCGGTCCTGTAAATCCCATAGCCAGCAGCATTAACTGACATGGCCATACTTTTTCAGTCCCCGGTATTTGTTCAGGCATCATTCTGCCGTTTACATTATTCCACTTTACCTGTACAGTGTGTACTTCCTTAATATTACCCTTTTCATCAGGCACAACCTTAGTAACAGTAGTCAGATACTCTCTTGGATCACGTCCGTAAAGTTTAACAGCCTCTTCCTGACCATAGTCAGTTTTTCTGACTTTAGGCCACTGCGGCCAGTGATTGCCCGGTGTTCTACATTCAGGAGCTTCCGGCATAATTTCAATTTGATGAACAGATTTACAACCGTGTCTTATAGACGTACCCACACAGTCAGTACCTGTGTCACCGCCGCCTACAATAATTACATCCTTGCCCTCAGCACTGATATACTGTCTGTCAGAAAGGTTTGAATCAAGCAAGCTCTTTGTATTTGCCTTTAAAAAGTCAACAGCATAATATATTCCGCTTACGTCATTTCTGCCCTCACAAACTAAATTTCTCGGCTTCGTTGCCCCGCAGCACAAAACAACAGCGTCATATTCATTTATGAGCTTAGCAGCCGGATAATTTTTACCTACTTCTGTATTTGTTACAAATGTAATACCCTCTTTTTCAAGAAGGTCAGCTCTCCTCTGCACTACCTTTTTATCAAGTTTCATATTAGGTATACCATACATAAGAAGTCCGCCTATTCTGTCAGAACGTTCAAATACTGTTACCTTATGTCCCATTTGATTAAGAATGTCAGCACAGGCAAGACCTGAAGGTCCCGAACCTACAACAGCAACTTTCTTTTCAGTTGACTTCTTAGGTATTCTCGGCTTAATTTTGCCCTCAGCAAACATTGTATCAATAATGTGTACCTCAATATTCTTCACAGTTACAGCAGGTTCATTCATACCAAGTGTACATGAGCCTTCGCAAAGAGCAGGACATACTCTTCCTGTAAATTCAGGAAAATTACTTGTCTTAGAAAGCCTTTTATAAGCCTCTTCAATTTTACCGTGATAAACTAAGTCATTCCACTCTGGAATAAGATTTCCCAGCGGACAGCCGCCTACTACAGGATTGCCTGTATGGCAGAAAGGAATGCCGCAGTTCATACATCTTGCACCCTGAATTTGCAAATCCTCTATACTACAATGAGTATGAAACTCCTCCCAATCCTTCATTCTGTCCTCAGGCTTTCTGTCCTCAGGCAGCTTTCTGTCAAATTCCAAAAATCCGGTTGGTTTACCCATTTACAGCACTCCTTTCTGATTTTACAGCTGTTTCCGGTCTTTTAACAATTGCTGAACCGCTTACTGTAATAAATGCGTCAAGCAAAGCATCATCATCATTTAATCCTGCAGCCTTAGCTCTGTCTATTTCCTCAATCATTTCTTTATAAGTCTTAGGAATTACCTTAATAAAGTTCTTAAGTTCTTCATCAAAGTTATCAAGTATTTCCTTACCTCTCTCAGAACCTGTATACTTAACGTGATTTTCAATCATAGTCTTTAATTCGGCAATATCTTTATCTCTTGTCATTTCCTCAAGAAGTATAAGTTCTTTGTTGCATCTTGATTCAAAGTCACCGCCGTAGTTATAAACATAAGCCACACCGCCTGACATACCTGCACCAAAATTTCTGCCTGTTCTGCCAAGTACAGCAACACGTCCCCCTGTCATATACTCACAGCCATGCTGACCTATAGCTTCAGCAACAGCAGTTATACCTGAATTTCTCACGCAAAATCTCTCTCCTGCCATTCCGTTTATATAAGCCTCACCGCTTATTGCACCATAGAAGGCAACATTACCTATTATTACATTGTCCCAAGCATTAAACTTAGCCTTCTTAGACGGTAAAACTATAATTTTGCCTCCTGACAAGCCCTTGCCTATATAGTCATTGGCATCACCTGAAAGCTTCATCGTAACACCGTGGGTCTGGAATGCACCGAAACTTTGTCCAGCACTTCCTTCAAACTCGAGATTAATTGTATCATCAGGCAGACCTTCAACACCATATTTTTTGGTAATTTCACTTGAAAGTATAGTGCCGCATACTCTGTTAATATTAGTTATTTCAAGGGAAGCATTTATCTTTTTTCCCTCTTCTATGGCAGGAGTACAAAGTCTCACAAGAGCATTTACATCAAGACATTTTTCAAGTTCATGGTCCTGCTTAACATTAAAATATCTTTCAGAATCGTTAGAGCATATTTTTGGCTGATAAAGCATATTTGTAAGGTCAACTTCCTTAGCCTTCCAGTGCTTTAGCTTTTTAGGCACAAGTTTTTCAACGTGACCAATCATTTCATTTATTGTCTTACATCCTATTCTCGCCATCCACTCTCTCAAGTCCTGAGCTATAAATTTCATAAAGTTCTCAACATATTCAGGCTTTCCCTTAAACTTCTTTCTGAGTTCGGGATTTTGAGTAGCAACACCTACAGGACAGGTATCAAGATTACAAACTCTCATCATTACGCAGCCCATTGTAATCAGAGGACCTGTAGCAAAGCCGAATTCTTCAGCACCCAAAAGACATGCAACGGCAATATCTCTTCCTGTTAAGAGTTTTCCGTCTGTTTCAATCACAACTCTGTTTCTTAAATTATTCATAAGCAATGCCTGATGTGTTTCAGCAACACCTAATTCCCATGGCAGTCCTGCGTGTCTTACACTTGTTCTTGGAGCTGCACCGGTACCCCCGTCATATCCGCTTACAAGTATAACATCAGCTCTTCCCTTAGCAACACCCACTGCAATAGTTCCCACACCTGCCTCGCTTACAAGTTTAACAGATATTCTTGCATCTCTGTTTGCATTTTTTAAGTCGTGAATTAACTGTGCCAAATCCTCAATAGAGTAAATATCGTGATGAGGAGGCGGAGAAATAAGCCCTACACCGGGAGTTGAGTTTCTTGCCTTTGCAATCCAAGGATAAACCTTTTTACCGGGCAGATGACCGCCTTCTCCGGGCTTAGCACCTTGTGCCATTTTTATCTGTATTTCAACAGCATTTTGCAGATAGTGAATAGTTACACCAAAACGGCCTGATGCCACCTGCTTAATAGCAGATCTTCTCAAATCTCCGTTTTCATCAGGAGTAAATCTCTCAGCTTCTTCGCCGCCCTCACCTGAGTTAGACTTACCGCCAAGTCTGTTCATTGCAATAGCCATACACTCGTGAGCTTCCTTAGAAATTGAGCCGTAACTCATAGCACCTGTTTTAAATCTCTTTACAATAGATTCAACAGGCTCAACTTCTTCAATGTTAATAGGTTTATCAATAGTTCTTATATCAAGCAAACCTCTTATTGTACAAAGCTGCTCACTTGTATCATTCTGCATTTTTGTAAATTCCTTAAAGAGCTTATAATCACCCTCACGGCAAGCCTTTTGCAATAAGTAAATTGACTGTGGATTGAACATATGATATTCGCCGTTTTTTCTCCACTTATAGTCTCCGCCGGGTTCAAGAGCATCAACTTTTGTCAGAGGGTCAAATGCCTTTGTATGACGCATTTTAGCCTCCTTATCAATATGTGAAAGCTCAATACCTCCAATTCTTGTTACAGTACCTGTAAAGAACTTGTTTACAACAGTCTCACTTATGCCAAGAGCCTCAAATATCTGTGCCCCCTGGTAGCTTTGTATTGTAGAAATACCCATTTTAGACATCACCTTTACAATGCCGTGAGTTACCACATCAATATATATTTTTACCGCTTCTTCATCAGACTTTGTAATATATGAATTTTCAGCCATATCCCTTAATGAAGCAAAAGCAAGGTACGGATTTACAGCGTCAACACCATAACCTAAAAGTACAGCAAAGTGATGTACCTCTCTGGGCTCACCTGTTTCTAGAACAATAGACACTTTCATTCTTGTACCCTGTCTTATTAAGTGATGATGCAGACCTGCCCCTGCAAGCAGTGCAGGAACTGCACATTTGTTTTCATCTACACCTTTGTCTGAAAGCACAATAATGTTGCAGCCATTGTCAATAGCTATATCTACAGCTTCAAAAATATTTTCAACAGCATTTTCAAGACCATTTTCCTCATTAACATTATATAACATAGGAATGGTAACAGCCTTGAATTCATCATTTGTAATTGCTTTTATTGCTGATGTCTGCTCATCAGTAAGTATAGGAGTATCGCATTTTATTCTTCTGCAGTTTTCCGGCTTAGGGTCAAGTATATTCTTTTCACCGCCAAGATATACAAGGGTACTTGTCACAATTTCTTCTCTTATTGCATCAATAGGCGGATTTGTAACTTGTGCAAAAAGCTGCTTGAAATAATTATATAAAAGCTGAGGCTTATCAGAAAGAACAGCTAAAGGGGAATCAGTTCCCATTGCAGAAATAGGGTCAGTTCCCGTTTCAATAATGTCCTTTAATGTAGCGTCAATATCTTCCCATGTATAGCCGAAAGCCTTCTGCTGAGTAAGCAATGTTTCTTTAGTATTAAAGTCATTTTCCTTGTTTACAAAAAGGTTTTTAAGCTCAATAATTCTGTTGGCCATAATATGACCGCTGTTCATCTTTTCACTTTTTTCTTTTATACTCTCAGCAATATCACTCCATATAAGTTCCTTTTTGCCTGACTTAATATCATTAATGTTTATAAGATTTTCCTTTATCCATTTTGCATAAGGATGTTTTGATGCAACTTCTCTTTTAACTTCCTCATCTGAAACAATTCTACCCTCTTTGGTATCAATAAGGAGCATTTTACCCGGTTCAAGCCTGCTCTTTTTTATAACATTTGATTCATCAATATCTATAACCCCCACTTCAGAAGAAAGTACGAGCATATCATCATTGGTTACAACATACCTTGCAGGTCTTAATCCGTTTCTGTCAAGAGTAGCACCTACAACCACACCATCAGTAAAAGCAATTGCAGAAGGTCCATCCCAAGGCTCAGTGCAAGTAGAGTTATATTCATAAAAAGCTCTCTTTGCCTTATCCATAGTCTTATCATTTTCCCAAGGTTCAGGAATAGCCATCATTACAGCCTGCTGAATAGGGAAACCGGACAAAGTAAGCATATGAAGATAATTGTCAAGCATAGCAGAATCAGAACCGTCTTCATTAATTACAGGATAAATCTTAGTAATATCATCACCGAATATATTTGTATCAAACATTTGCTGTCTGGCATTTGTCCAGTTCACATTGCCTCTTATTGTATTGATTTCACCATTGTGAATAATATATCTGTTAGGGTGAGCTCTCTCCCAGCTGGGGAAAGTATTGGTAGAGAAGCGGCTGTGTACAAGAGCAACCGCAGTTTTCATATCAATATCCATAAGGTCAAGATAGAACTTTGATACCTGGTCAGGAGTAAGCATACCCTTATAGACAATAGTTCTTGAAGAAAGAGAGGCAAAGTAAAAATAACAGTCCCTTTCATTATATATATCATTTGTCATTTCACAGTATCTGATTTCCCTTTCAGCTCTTTTAAGCACAACAAAAAGCTTTCTTTCAAAGGAAATTCCTGATTCAACCTTATCAGGTCTTTTAATAAATATCTGTACAATATGAGGCGTTGCCTCTCTTGCAGTGTTTCCAATACATTTTGCATAGGTAGGAACTTCTCTTACACCTAAAAATTCCATACCCTCTTCACTGATAATATTTTTAAGTTTACACAAACTTTTTTCTCTTGTTTCATCATCAGGCGAAAGGAATAACATACCTACACCATAGTCACCCTCCTCAGGGAGCTTAATGCCTTCATTTTCACAGACCTTCTTCATAAATCTGTGAGGTATCTGTATAAGTATGCCTGCACCGTCTCCAGTATCAGGTTCACTTCCCACACCGCCTCTGTGAGTAAGGTTTTTAAGAATTTCAATTGCATCATTGATAATCTTATGAGATTTTCTGCCTTTAATATTTACAAGGCAGCCTATACCGCAATTATCATGTTCAAATTGGGGATCGTATAACCCCTGCTTCTCAGGTAATCCATTTTGAATCACTGTAATCCATCCTTTCTCTTAATGATATTTTTAGGTTTAAAAAAGGAGCTCATGATAAATAGACGCACTATTATCATTGAGCTCCCTTGCTTATTTATATAATATCAAACCCGAGTTAAAAAATCAAGTATTTTTTATAAATAATTTAATTTAATTAAGAATAAT
>CAJKOJ010000074.1 GCA_905201505.1 uncultured Eubacteriales bacterium
TATTCTTGACAATTTACTTTAAATAAAAGTGTAACCAATCATTGACACTTTAACAGAAAAAAGCAATATTTTATGAAAAATTTTCTTGACAAGTAACGGTATATGTAGTAAAATAATTTTGTTTGAATATCGACTATATGTGTTAGCCCCACATTGGTTTGATTATATATCAGTCAAGACTCTTTTTCGGACATTTGAGAGAATTGACAACTTGAAAACTATTGAACTTAAATTTTCGGAAGGAGATTTTCTAATGAGAACAACATTTATAGCTAAAACAGCTGAAATAGAGAGAAAATGGTATGTTGTTGATGCAGAAGGTCAGACTCTTGGTCGTCTTGCATCTCAGGTTGCTGCAGTTCTTAGAGGTAAGAATAAGCCTATTTATACACCACACCTTGATACAGGTGATTATGTAATCATTATCAATGCTGATAAGATTGCTGTTACAGGTAAGAAATTAGATCAGAAGCTTTACAGAAGTCATTCTGAGTATACAGGTGGTTTCAAAGAGACTACTTTAAAAGAAATGATGAATAAGAAACCGGAGGAAGTTATTAGGCACGCTGTTAAGGGTATGCTCCCTAAGAATTCTCTTGGTAAGAATATGTTAAAGAAGTTACATGTTTATGCTGGTGCAGAGCACAATCACGAAGCTCAGAAGCCTGAAGCATTAGAGATTAAGTACTAATAAGGAGGTTCCATCATGGCAGAGGCTAGATATTATGGTACAGGTAGAAGAAAGAGCTCTGTAGCTAGAGTTTACTTAGTTCCTGGTACAGGTAAAATTACAATTAATAAGAAGGATATTGAAGAATACTTTGGTCTTGATACATTGAAGCTTATTGTTAGACAGCCATTAGAGGCTACAGATACAAACGGTAAGTTTGATATTATTGTTAATGTACACGGTGGTGGTACAACCGGTCAGGCTGGTGCTATCAGACATGGTATTTCAAGAGCTTTATTAGAAGCAGATGCTGATTTCAGAGCTCCTTTAAAGAAGGCTGGTTTCTTAACAAGAGACCCAAGAATGAAGGAAAGAAAGAAGTACGGCTTAAAGGCTGCGAGAAGAGCTCCACAGTTTTCAAAGAGATAATATTTATATTGAAATCCCCGAAGACATTAGTTTTCGGGGATTTTTTGTGTAAAAGTAGTATTTCCAGAATAGTAAAGTAATATTTTACAGTAAGAGGATGCCAAAATAAAGTTGTAATTCGTTATTTTTAATCAGGAATATAACATATTATATCAGAAACTTTACAATTAAGTATTGTACACAAGTCATTTATAATAAGCGTTGATGTACCTTTACCGTGTTTTAGCCTATGTATTGTGTTACTGCTTAAATTATACTCGTTAATTAAAGTATAGGTTGTAATGTTTTTTCTTTTCATAGTTCTCCATAAAGGTTCGTAAATAATCATTTTTTCTCCTTTCTAATTTCTGTAATGTGGTTTTAAACGATATGTATTAGGTTAGCTTTATTTTGTTGTCTGCATTTTATCACTCCCAATTATTTAAATAGTAACAATAGGCTGTTGTGTGAAATATGTTTATAAGCTTATGTTAAATTTTATTTTAAAATATATTTTACTATTATGAAAGTAAGTCTGTTGCGTAATATAATGTAAAATACAGATATTTATAAAACATTAGTTAAAATGTGTATAAAAAGATAAATTTAACTTGAATATAGCAGAATAATATGTTATCTTATTATTAAAATATTTTAATAATAAATCAGGAGAGTGATATAATGAAATTTACAAAAATGCATGGCTGCGGAAATGATTATGTTTATATAAATTGTTTTGAAGAAACTGTTAGTGATCCTGCCAAATTATCTCAAGCAATAAGCGACAGACATTTTGGTATTGGTTCTGACGGACTTGTACTCATTTGTCCTCCAAGCAGTACTGATACTGCTGACTGTAGAATGAGAATGTTTAACCCTGATGGTTCAGAGGCAGAAATGTGCGGAAACGCATCAAGATGTGTTGCAAGATATGTGTATGACAGAAATGTTGTAAGAAAAAATCCTATCAGGCTTGAAACTCTTGCAGGTATTAAGGTTATTGAAGTAAAGTTAAATGATAATGGTGAAGCTGAAATGCTTACTGTTGATATGGGTGAGCCTATTTTAGAGCCTGCTGATGTTCCTGTTAAGGCTGAAGCAGTTAATTCTGAAGCTGAGGGAGTAAAAGCTGTAATGAATTTGAAGCTGAATTCCCAGGACAAAGAATTTGATTTTACTTGTGTATCTATGGGTAATCCTCATGCTGTTACGTTTATTGATACTCCTGTAAAAGATTTTGCTGTTGATTATTATGGTCCAAGTATAGAAACAAACTCTATATTTCCAAGAAAAACAAATGTTGAATTTGTTGAATTTGTTGACGAAACTCACCTTAATATGAGAGTGTGGGAAAGAGGTACAGGTGAAACATGGGCTTGCGGTACAGGCACTTGTGCTACTGTTGTTGCTGCTAATTTGCAGGGTAAATGCCCTAGAGTACCTGTAGATGTTAAACTTTTAGGCGGTACACTTACTATTGAATGGAGCAAAAAAGATAATCATGTTTATATGACAGGTCCGGCAACATTTGTTTTTGATGGAGTATGGAATGAATAAGCTGATTTTTGAAAAGATATATTTTTTTACATCAAATAATGAAAAAGCGAAAAAATTGGCAGTATTTGTATCAGAAATTTCAAAGCCTGTGTTTATATTTATTTATATAATGGGTATAATATCTGTGATGTGTAGAGGAGGCGAGGGAATTGTAAGAATTATTACTGTTCCCTTGCTGACACTTGTTTTCAATACAGTTCTGAGGAAGGCTTTAAACAAACCACGTCCTTTTAACAGAGAAGATATTACTAATTTTGTTGAGCATAAAAACAGTGGTTCTTTCCCAAGTAATCACGCATGCAGCTCAATGATCATATCTTTAAGTTATTTTTTGATTTATCCGCAGCTTGTACCTGTCTTTATGACACTTGCATTTTTTACGGGTTTGTCAAGAATAATGACGGGTGTTCATTATCCATCAGATGTTTTGTGCGGGTGGTTAATAAGTTTGATTTTTGGCATAATTTTGTTTGTAATTTTGTAAAAAAAGTCTTGACATATCCAGTATTTGTATGATATACTAATTAAGCGTTGTAAGTGACAACGTATTATCAGCTAAGGAGTAGTACCCAAGTGGCTGAAGGGGCTCCCCTGCTAAGGGAGTAGGTCGTTTGCGCGGCGCGAGAGTTCAAATCTCTCCTACTCCGCTCTGAAATCCTCAAACATAGTTTGAGGATTTTTTTATAATTAAGAAAAGAAAGGGGTAAAATTATTATGAAAAGTAATTTTAAAATTGGTGCCCATATTTCTGTTGCCAAAGGATATGCAAATATGGTAAGAGAAGCAATGAGTATAGGGGCTAATACCTTTCAGTTTTTCTCCAGAAATCCAAGAGGCGGAAAGGCTAAGTCTGTTGATGAGAAGGAAATTGATGAATTTAACATACTGCTTAAGGAAAACGATTTTGAAAAGATAATTGTTCATGCACCGTATACCCTTAATCTGTGTTCAGATAAAGAGGAAACAAGAGAGTTTTCAAAAAATATGATAATTGAGGATTTAAGAAAAATGGAGTTATATCCGAATAATCTGTATAATTTTCACCCTGGAAGCAGGCTGAAACAAGATTTAGAAACAGCTATAAATCAAATTGCAGACGGACTTAATAAGGCTATGTTTGAAGGAATGAAAACTACTGTGCTGCTTGAAACTATGTCTGGCAAGGGAAGTGAAGTGGGAAGCTGTTTTAAAGAAATAAGGGAAATAATTGATAGGGTTTATATCAAGGAAAATATTGGTGTGTGTATTGATACTTGTCATATATGGGACGCCGGTTATGATATAGTAAATAATCTTGAAGGAGTAATAGAGGAATTTGACAATGTAATAGGTCTTGAGTACTTGAAAGCTATGCACATTAATGACAGTATGAATGAAAGAGGAAGTCATAAGGACAGGCATGAGCTCATAGGAAAAGGATATATTGGATATAATACATTTGCTGAAATTATTAATCACAGTGTATTAAGGGATTTGCCTTTTTCTTTAGAAACGCCTACAAACTTAGAAGGACACGGGGAAGAAATAAAATACCTTAAAAGTGTTTATAAAAGCTAAAAACAGAACTGTCAATGAAAAGACAGTTCTGTTTTTTTATGCTAAAGCTTTATTTGAAATCTTTAATACATTAATAAGATAATCTATATCTTCACATATTTCATCTTCTTTTTTTGCCAAAGTATCGCTGTATTCAAGTACTAAATTTGCATTTGGTGTAAATTCAAAATACGTTTTGAGGAACTCATTAAAGTCAAGTGTTCCATCAAAAATTCTGTTATGGTCATCTGTTTTGCCATAGTTGTTGTGTATATGATATGAAATTATTTTATTTTTTAATGATGAAACAACATTTCTCAAATTCCAGCCGTTTGCATTTATATGACCTAAGTCTATAACTACATTACATACGCTTTCTTTACAAAGAGCAATAAATTCCTGTTCATTTAAAAGCATAGTATTTTGTGCAATTGTACCTGCATTTTCAATTGCTACAGATATACCGTATGGAAGCAAAAGTTGTGTTACTTCGTGTAAATTATCCTGAGAAATTTTCAGCAGTTCTTCTTTTTTTTCATCAGGTACAGCACAGTTGTTATGGTGGTATACAATGTATTCACAGCCCATTACAGAACCATATTTAATCATTGAACTTAATCTGTGCATTGTCATTTTGTATTCTTCTGAGTTAAAGTCAGCTGTATGTTCAACTTCAAAATAAGGTTCGTGAAAACTTATGTGAACGTTTTTTAATATTGGAATACAATCCCTGAGAATTTTTTCAAATTGAGGTTCATCAAATCTTGGAAAAATTTCTGCTCCTATAATTCCGTTATACTTATTTATAAAATGAAGTATGTTCTTGAAATCAGAACTGTTGTACATACTTGTGCTAATTAAAATTGACATATCTGAAATCCCCTTGTGAAATTTGCATATTGTTTTTTAAGCAACCTTAAATATGATACCACAATTATTTTTATTTTCAAGCTTTTTTAAGTAAAAAGTCAGTTTAAAAAATATATTGAAAAATTTAAACTTTTATGGACGATTGATTTAAATTTATAAGTATAAAACTTAATAAAATTAATTTTATTGTCTATTACTTTAAATTAATATTAGCATAACCTTCAGGTACTTTGCCGTTAAATATTGTATTTACAAGAAGAAGTTTTCTTTTTACACATATATTCTTTCCAAATACCGGGTTTATTACAGCTGCATTGCATTCTATATTTAGCCATACCTGATATGATACCTGGTTTACTCCTGCAGAAGTTAAATTAGTTTCATAGTCAGCTTTTGCATCTCCAACTGAAGAAATATGTATGGGGATAGTAAAGCCCATACTTGAAAATAAAGGTATTCCGCTGAAGGCACCAATGGGTACCTCTATTTCATGAAAAGATAATTTGTTCATATTTTCTGAAATCTGTGCAACAATTTTGTTTGTTACACTGTTTAAAAGAAGCGAATTAAGATTTATATGACTTAGATTTGCATTTGATATTTCCTCTGTAAAATCACTTGTTTTTATATTCATATCTGAAATAATTTTATCTGTTGCTGTATTTATTTCATTATTTATTTTTGTAACAGCATATCTGTTGCAGACATCTGTTATAATTGGCAAAATAAAATGATTAAAGGCTGTTGCTGCTAATATTGTAAGAAATAGTAAAAAAATAACGAAAATTATCACCTTTTTTTTGATAAAATCACCTTCTTTATAATAATTTATGAAAATTTTTCTTTATATATGGTTTAATATTTGTTATAATATATCTGATGAAAGCAGATAATATTTTATGCTTTCAGAAAATATATTACTTTTTTATAATATACAGGTAGCTGTACATAACTAACATAAGCGGCGTCTAGCTCAGAAAAGAATAACAGGTGAATTGTTTTATGGTTTTACATAAATTCTGATATTTAATAAGTATGAGTATATTTTAAATATATGCTTGTATATATTTAAAAAGTGATAGTGCTGTTATTTTAACTGCATAAGTTGTTGACTGCCTTAGGCTTATAAGATAAAAATTGCTTTATATAAGGCGGTAAGTAATTTGTAAAATATATACGAATATATTTTAAGGAGGAAAACGATATGAATCCACCTGATAAAAATATTGGGGAAGATTTAGGCGGAACTAAGGTGCTGACTGATATTCCTGATTATAAGAGGAAGATTGAAAGGGAAAAAAGAAAAAGCAAACTTAATTCCGAAGCTGCAAGTGATATGGAAAAAAATGTACATCAAAAGAAAAAGGCACCTTCAAAGAGCAAAAGTGAAAAAGATTCGTCTAATCACGTAAATAAAGCCCATTTTGAAGAAAAGGGAGGCTCCGGTTTAGCATACAACAAAAAATCTCAAAAGAAAAAAAGGGGCAGGTCAAAACCTTTTACAATGTTTCTTACAGCTGTGCTTATGATAGCTATTATGATAGGTTTTGCTGTATGCGGAGGTCTTGTGGGAGCTTATGTAGGAATAATTAACAGTATTCCTGAGCTTGGTATAGTGAGTATAAAACCAGGAACATATACATCAATAATATATGATGATAAAGGCAGTGAAGTTGGTAAGCTCCATGGCGGTGAAAATCGTGAATATGTGACACTTGACCAAATACCTATGTATATGCAGCAAGCTGTAATTGCCATCGAAGATGAAAGATTTTATAATCATAATGGTGTAGACATACAAGGTCTTATGAGAGCCATATATTCTACAGCCACAGGTCAGCAGATGCAGGGTGGTTCAACAATTACCCAGCAGCTTATAAAAAACAATGTTACAAAGGTTACCAGAAATAATTTTAAGACAAAAATTAAAGAACAATATCTTGCATTAAAGTATGAAAAAGAATTAAAGCAGGCATATGGTTCAAAAGAAGAAGCTAAAAACTATATTCTTGAACTTTATTTAAACACAATAGGTTTAGGACATGGTTACAGCGGAGTTAAAACAGCTGCTGAAGGTTATTTTGGCAAAGAACCAAGTGAACTTACTTTAGCCGAATGTGCTTGTCTTGCAGGTGTTACAAATAATCCAAGTGTGTATTCTCCGAGAACTGAGCCTGAGAATAATAGGAAAAGACAGACTATTATACTTAATTATATGCTTAAACAGGGTAGAATTACTCAGGAGGAGTATGATCAGGCAATTAATGAAGATGTATATGCAAATATCAGAAAGACGGATTTGGTCAATGACAGTAATTCATCTTCAGATACAGTAATACACAGTTATTATGAGGATGCACTTGTATCACAGATTTCTGAAGATTTACAGAATAAGTACAACTGGTCAGCAGAAGAAGCTAACAATGTTATTTATAACGGCGGTTTGCAGATTAATTCTAATCTTGACCAGAATATTCAGAATATTGTAGATGCTGAATTTAATGATGATAGTAATTTCCCTTATGTTTACTATAGTATAGGTGTTGATTATAGGGTTTCAGTTGAGGATAAGACTACCGGTGAACAGAAGCATTCTCAGTATAATAAGTTTGTGCGTTCAAGAGAAAACGGTGAAAGCTGGGTTGCATCTAAGAAAGCTGAAATACAGTCAAGTTTGTCTGAAAACCAGGAAATAATTGCTGAAAATGTTTACTATACAAAACAGCCTCAAGCTGCTATGGCAATTATTGATTACCATACCGGCGAGGTCAAGGCTATTGCCGGAGGCCGAGGAGAAAAAACTGTAAACAGAGGTTTTAACAGAGCTACTGATGCTGCAAGACAGCCCGGTTCTGTATTTAAAGTATTGGCTGCTTATGCCCCTGCAATTGATTTAGGTAAACTGACAAATGCATCTACTATTGTAGATGAACCTTATACAACAGCTGATGGATATTCACCTAAAAACTGGTGGGGAAATACATATAGAGGTCCTGTAAACGCAAGAACAGGAATTAAAAATTCTATGAACATTATAGCTGTAAAGATTATGGTCGAGACAGGTATTGATCTATGTTACAATTATCTTCTTAACTTTGGCTTTACTACTCTTGAAAATGATAATCACGCTGCAACTGCACTGGGAGGTCTTACAAATGGTGTAACTCAGATTGAAGTTGCTGCGGCGTATGGAACAATAGCAAATCAGGGACAATATATTAAACCTTGTTTTTATAATAAAGTTCTTGATCATGATGGCAATGTTCTCCTTGAAAATACTAAGGAGACAAAGCAAGTGTTAAAATCATCAACAGGATATATATTGACAGAGATGATGACAGATACTATTAAGTCAGGTACAGGTACAAAAGCAAGTCTTGGCAAAATGCCTGTTGCAGGTAAAACAGGTACTACAACAGATTCAAAGGATTTGACCTTTGTAGGCTATACACCATATTATGTGTGCAGTATATGGCTGGGATATGATACTTATGATGATACTGTTAAGAATATGAGTAATGTAAATCAGTCACAGCATATTGTTATATGGAGAGATATAATGTCTAAAATACATCAAAATCTTGAGGTTAAGGATTTTGAAATGCCTGATACAGTTGTAAAGGCAACAGTTTGTAAAATTTCAGGTAAATTGGCAAGATCAGGCTGCCCTTCTGTTACAGATTATTTTGATAAGGAATCTTTAGGGGACAGTTATTGTACCAGCCATAAAGGATACAGCGGAGTACTGTTCTCAAGCGGTAATTATTACAGTTCCAAAGGTGATAACAGTGGTTCAGAGAATTCTTCGTCTTCCAGAAAACCATTACAAAACGGTGATTCTAATGTAAGTTCTTCCGGTGAAAACAGTACTGCAGCATCAGAAGGAACATCAAGCAACGGTGAAAATTCCGGTGGGGAAGGTGCTGCTCCAGAGATACCTTCTGCTGAAACAACTCCGCCTGCTGAACAGGTGCAGACACCGCCTGTAGAAAATGTTCCGGCTGAGGCACCGGCAGAAGTTCCAGCTGAAACAGAAGAATGATTTAACAACTGAAAGCATAAATATAAAATATATTTA
>CAJKOJ010000075.1 GCA_905201505.1 uncultured Eubacteriales bacterium
CTGGCTTCCGAGTACAGCGAATACGATACTGCCGGGATCAGCCGAAAGTGATGCGCATACGCTTTTTGATTTCCTGAATGACCCTGCTGACCACATCGGCGGGGTCTTTTCTGTATATGAGGCAGCACGGTATGGTATGTTCCCAGTCTACCGGCACGAAGGTGATGGCAGGCTCTACATGTTGCCAGCATTCAGGTGCGAGAAAGAACTTCCCGACCTGACGGCAGCGGTCAAAAGGTTCCAGGGAATACATCTTGTCTATATCTTCCAGTTTCACATCAGGGCAGTTCATCTCAAGATCCGCCCGTACCCTGTCTATACCTTCACTCAGGCCTTTTTTGGCGATCATCAGCGTAAAACCGCGCAGGTCATCCACCGCAAGACGGCGTTTTGAAGCATAAGGGTGAGTCCGCGGCACGGCACAACAGAGATTGTATTCGCCGATGGGGATATGATCGAGCCTTCCCAGGTCACGGTCAGGGTCGCATGTACCCACCACAAAATCCAGCTTGTCTCCGAGCATGGTGTGGGCAGAAAACACTTCCGAATATTCATTGCCAAATGATATGAGGTTAAGGCTGTACCTTGGGAAAGCACTGTTGATCTTGTACCATACATTGAGGAATGGCTCACATGGGTTAAGCGGAGAGGTTCCTATGCGGAGGACAGCAGTATCGCTGCTAAGCTGGCGGTGTATATCGTCCAGAGCCTGCTTGGAATATTGTTTCATCTGTAGAGCATAATCATACACCGATCTTCCTACAGGTGTAAGCACTACGCCCTGATTGCTCCTTTCAAAGAGTTTCAGACCCAGATGACGCTCAAGTGCGTTTATCTGTTTCATAACTGCCGTAGGAGAAATGAGCATTATCTCTCCGGCCTTGGTAAATGTTCCGTGTTCTGCCACATATATGAAGCAGTCAAGAAGAGGGTTATACATATTATTATCCGCCTTTCATATTAGCTCTATAGTTGATATGATACTCTTTTTAGGCAAGAAAATCAACCTAATAGTACATATATTATAACTTTTAGTTGAGAAAATTTAATGTAGGCGGGAGGTTGACAAAAATCCATTAAAATGATAACCTTTAGTTAGTTAATACTAACTAAAGGAGGCCCAAAAGACACCGAAATGAAAGACAATACTGATATTTTAAAACTGAGGATCATGCTGGCTTTTTTAAATGATTGCGGAGACTGTACCGTAATGGGCCTTTCCAGGACTTTGGGCGAAAAACACTACACGGTCAGCAGAGCAATCTCATGTTTGGAAAAGGAAGGATTGATAAGCCGTAAAACCAAGAGGAGACCGTATCTGACCAAAGCCGGCAGGGATAGGGCTCTTTTTTATTCTGAGAGGGTCGATACCACTCTGGCATTTTTGCTCAGCAGTGGTGTTGAGGTGGAAAGCGCAAAGTCTGACGGGCTTCTGTGGGCTCTTTATAATACGGAAGATACCATGAGGACCATCAAGGAGACGGTGAAAAAACGCCGTATCAAGGATATCCTGGGAAGCAGAAAACAATTCATGGGAGAAGTGCTTTGCAGGAATATGGATGACGGACAATATAAGCTGCCTTTTGCCATATACAGGGAAGATGTAAAAGACGGGAACAACATATCCATGGCAAATGAAGGATTTGAACACCCATGTACATTGAGCATAGTAAACGGATCCGGCATACTACAGCTGAGATATACGGATATGAGCGCACGCTCCCAGGCTACTGGAAAGATCATGACTGGTCATGTCAAGTATGTAAAATATTTTGACAGCGGCAGGTATATAAACGCTGATAAAAATGGGGATATCCTTTCAATACCGGCATCCTCCCTTACATTTAAAAATATTGGAAAAGGTCTGAACAGAGTGTTTCATGGCATGGTGAGCCTGAAAATGGAATGCACGGTGGGAGAATTCCATATGCCGGAAGCTACAGCAATATTTACTTTGTTTATTTGAAAAGGTGCACATCTGCACGGAAGCATCAACGGCACAGATATGGCCTTTTGGCGGAGAAAAAAGAAAAAAGGGGGGGAAGAACAACGGCCGGCCGTGCAGACATGCATCAAAAGCAAAGGTGCATTATGGATATATGTGTGGTATGATACCATCAGCCGAATAAAAACGATACCTGAACGATAGGTATTTTTTTCGGCAATATAGTTAGTGATAACTAACTGAACTTTTTTTAAGGAGGACGAAAAATCGATGAGATCAACCAGACTTGATTTACCCATGCGATGTATTTCAATCTTATTGATCGCCATTATGCTGATGAGCCTTTGGCCGGCAAGTGCTTTTGCGGCTGAGACGGTACCGGAAGGCAGTGTAAAGGCGGTGAAGCTGGATGTTCCTGTTGAGGATGGCGTATATTATGCCGATGTGAACCTGATCCACTACAGTCAGAACCAGGCATCCATGGGCAATGTGGCTTTGAGGGGAAGCTCAAGCTATCTGCAAAAACAGCCTGCCGATACGGAGTACAGCTCCATCGTCATAGTAAAGGACAACAAGGCGACGGCGCTGGTGGAATTCATGCCTATGGGATATATTGGCATGTACGGGATGCTCTCAGAGCTTGAATCCGTAGAGGCGGAGTATTACAGCAAGTTTTCCGCACCTCTTGAGGACTATACCGGATATTATCCTGCCCAGGTGCTCACATATCATAAGACTGCAGATGGACAGATAGTTTACGACAACTTTAATGATCCTGATTCAGAGTCGGCATTTAACGGAAGCCAGACCAGACCAGCCGGATACGGACAGGAGGCAAGACCCATAAATCTGATCGACCAGCCTTATGCAAGGCTTATGGCCCTTGATGTTACACCGGAGACCAGAGAAAATGTAACGGTTCCTCAGTCAGCCGAAGAGTACACATGGGAACATGCAGCCATAGTCCATGTATTCGTGCCTGTGATGTTCAGCATTTCTCCTTCGTCAGGAGATCAGTATGCAAGGATGCAGGTGGACTGGACCAGCCTTGAAAAGATAGAGGACCCGGACAGCGTTTTAAACTACAGGCTGTGGGAAGCATCCCAGATAGAAAAAGGCGATTATACTGACGAATCATATCAGGCCCTGCAGACTGCCATAGAAGAGGTTACGGCGGAGATGGAAAATGTATGGCCGTCACAACACCTGGATATGGGAGAAGGCGGATTTCAGGCTCAGCCGGTGCTGAATATGGAGCAGCTTACAGATGAGGAAGAAATAAAGGAGCTTATAAATGCAGGAAAAGCAACATTTTATATAGGCTTTGACCCTACGGCAGACAGTCTGCATGTTGGTCATTTTATGGCCCTTTGCCTTATGAAGAGATTGCAGATGGCGGGCAATAAGCCTATTGCACTTATTGGCGGAGGTACTGCTATGATTGGAGATCCTTCAGGCAGGACTGATATGCGTCAGATGATGACAAAGGAAACTATTCAGCACAATGTTGACTGTTTTAAAAAGCAGATGTCAAGATTTATTGACTTTTCTGAGGGAAAGGCTTTGCTTGTTAATAATGCGGACTGGCTTCTTGACCTTAATTATGTTGAGCTTTTAAGAGAAGTTGGATCTCACTTTTCAGTAAACAGAATGCTTACAGCAGAGTGCTACAAGCAGAGAATGGAAAAGGGGCTTTCATTCCTTGAGTTTAATTATATGATTATGCAGAGCTATGATTTCTATGAGTTATTCAGAAAGTATGGCTGCAATATGCAGTTCGGCGGCGACGACCAGTGGAGCAATATGCTTGGAGGTACTGAACTTATAAGACGTAAGCTTGGTGAAGACGCTTATGCCATGACTATTACTCTTTTGCTTAATTCAGAGGGAAAGAAGATGGGCAAAACTCAGTCAGGTGCTGTATGGCTTGATCCAAATAAGACTTCACCTTATGATTTCTATCAGTACTGGAGAAATGTTGCAGATGACGATGTATTAAAGTGTATAAGAATGCTCACATTCCTTCCTCTTGAACAAATTAATGAAATGGACAAGTGGGAGGGAAGTCAGCTTAATAAGGCTAAGGAGATACTTGCATACGAGCTTACAAGCCTTGTACATGGAGAAGAGGAAGCTAAAAAGGCTGAAACAGCTGCTAAGGCTTTATTTGGAGGCGGACCTGCAGCAGGTTCCGTTCCTACAACAGAAATTGATTCAGCTGAGTATGGTGACGGATTGCAAATTATTGAATTGCTTGAAAAATGCGGACTTATACCTTCAAGAGGAGAGGGCAGACGTCTTATACAGCAGGGCGGTGTAAAGGTAAACGGTGAAAAGGTAACTGATATTGGTACTGTGATTTCACCTGATATGTTTGATGCAGATAATGCGATAATGATACAAAAAGGTAAAAAGACTTATCATCAAGTAAAATTGGTCTAAAAGTAGGAAAATAACGATGAATTTTTTAAGAGTATAAGTAATAAAATGTGGGAAACTTTCAATGTTTCCCCTATTTTTTTAACGGCTTTTGACGTGATTAGGTCTATATTTTATAAAATTAATATCAGCAAAGGAATGAGGCATTATTCTATCATCAATTCAGCCTTTGCTTCATGGTTGGCAAAATGATAGTGTATGTTAGTTGCTTTATAAGCTTTGAATGGTTAAGATTGTTTGACCAGATTAGAAATAAAAGAACAGAAAATCTTTGTTTGTAAAGGGGAGGGTAAAAATAATAGAGTATAAAGTCAATGACAAAGAACTTAATTCCGCAGTCTTTATTCCTTTTGTTAATAGAATATGGCGAGGAAATTATGATATAGATAAAACAGATAGCGCACTATCAAAAACACTGAATATAACGGCTTATAATGATAAGATTCTTGTAGGTTGTCTGCGTATTTTATCTGATGGTTATTATTTTGGAACAATTACAGAAATACTTATTCTTCCGGAATATCAGAAGAGAGGTATCGGAAGTAAACTTCTTCAACTTGCTAAGGATAATACTCCAACCATGCTATATTTTGGGGCACAGCGTGGATTAGAAGAATTCTATGAAAAAAATGGATGTAAAAGGAGTTTGCAATCTTACATTATAGAAAAAAGAAATAATTAAGGGCTTATTTTTCCAATTATTATAGAGTGGGAACAAAAGTATACTGTCAGCCAAAGGGTGAAATTTTTACTTAACTTTGGCTGACAATTTTTTTAAGATTTTAAAGCATATTTGTTCCGTCAATACTGCCCTTTATGCTGAGATATTCTGCAATTGTTTTAGCAATGTCACTAAATGTTTCTCTTGTTCCTAAGTTTTGCGGTT
Organism: uncultured Eubacteriales bacterium; assembly: GCA_905201505.1. Taxonomy (GTDB): domain Bacteria; phylum Bacillota; class Clostridia; order Lachnospirales; family CAG-274; genus Gallispira. Next base: position 5,271 of record CAJKOJ010000075.1, read on the forward strand.
TTACATTTTTTCCGTACATAAGGAGCAGTGCATGCTCTCTTGAATGGTCTGTTGACGGTGTTGTAGGGTCACAACCATGGTCACTGGTTATAAAAAGTATGTCTTCATCCTTCATTGATGAAAGTATGCGGGGCAGATTGTTGTCAAAATATTGAAGTGATTCTGCAAAGCCATTTACATCATTTCTATGTCCGTAAAGCATATCTGTGTCTACAAGATTTGTAAATATAATTCCCTCAAAATCCTCATTAATGTATTTTATAGTTTGCTCTATGCCTTCTGCATTTGTATGAGTGTGCACGGACTTTGTAATGCCCCTGTTGCTGAATATATCCTCAATTTTGCCTACACAGGCAACGGTTTTGCCCTGCTCTGACGCATAATCCAATATTGTTGGTGCAATGGGAGCAAGTGAAAAATCTTTTCTGTTTTGTGTTCTTTTGTAATTGCCTGAAGTGCCTGTAAATGGTCTTGCAATTACTCTTGCAACTCCGTGTTTGCCCTGAAGCTGTTTTCTGGCAATTTCACATATATGATACAGTTCTTCTAAAGGAATAACTTCTTCGTGAGCTGCTATCTGAAAAACACTGTCAGCAGATGTGTAAACAATAGGAAATCCGGTCTTAACGTGCTCATCTCCTAAATCCTGAATAATAACTGTGCCGGAAGCGGCATAGTTGCCAAGGATTTTTCTGCCTATTTCCTTTTCAAAAGATTTTATTACTTCATCGGGAAAGCCATCGGGATAAGTGGGAAAAGGTATGTCTAAGTGTATACCGCTTATTTCCCAATGTCCTGTTGTAGTATCTTTGCCTTTTGAACGTTCTTTCATTCTGCCGTAAGCTCCTGTAGGGTTATCTGTTTTTTCATATATATTATATCCGTCAATAAGACCTAAGCCAAGAGAACACATATTTTTAAGGTCCAGTTCCGGTTTTTGTTGTTTTACGTGCATAAGGGTATTGCTTCCAACGTCTCCGTATTCCGGGGCATCGGGAAGTTCTCCTATGCCTACGGCATCAAGTACTATTATTATAGCTCTTTTCATATTTATACCTCCGGTATTGTCACTTATTTTATAATTTCATATATCAGTGGTTTTTCTTCAGGCTGATAAGGTGTGATTTTTATCGCCTGCTTTATAATATTATTAGCTTCTTTGCATTTATTATCATTGTCTGCAAAAATTCTTGCTAATATTTCTCCTTTGCTTACCTTATCACCGACTCTTTTCTTTAGCATAATTCCTGCTCCGTGGTCAATTGTGTCGTTTTTAGTTTCTCTGCCTGCACCTGTGACAAATGCAGCTTTACCTATCATAAAGGCGTCAATTTCACAAATATAGCCTGAAACCTCTGAAATAAGGGCAGATTTACACTTTCTTTGAGGGAAAAGAGAATAATTGTCAATTACAGCAGGATTTCCCCCTTGCAAAGAAATTAACTCTGAAAATTTAAAAAGACCTTTACCGTTTTTAATATTTTCATTAAGCATATAATATGCACTTTTTACATCAGCGGCTATTCCACCCATAATAAGCATTTCGGCACCAAGGGCAAGTGATACATCTTTTAAATCACCGCTTCTGTTGCCTTTAAGTATTTCAATGGCTTCAATTACTTCAACACTGTTGCCTACATTTAAGCCCAAAGGCTGATCCATATTAGTAATAAGGGCTGTTACCTTTTTGTTAAGTTTTTTGCCAAGGCTTATCATTTCTTCTGCAAGTGCCTTTGCATCATCAAGCGTTTTCATAAACGCACCTTTGCCGCATTTTACATCAAGAACAATGCCGTCTGCACCGCCTGCAAGTTTTTTGCTCATTATGCTTGAAGCTATAAGAGGCAGACTTTCTACTGTGCCTGTTACATCTCTTAAAGCATATAAGTATTTATCAGCCGGAGCCAGATCCTCTGTTTGTCCCATTACTACAATGTGGTTATTATTAACTTGTTCTTTGGCTTTATCAATACTTACATTCACATTAAAGCCGGGTATGGATTCAAGTTTGTCAAGGGTTCCGCCTGTATGACCCAGACCTCTGCCTGACATTTTAATAACAGGCAGACCTAAGGAGGCAACAAGGGGAGCAAGAACAAGGGTAGTTGTGTCCGCTACACCACCTGTGCTGTGCTTGTCAATTTTAAAACCTGAAATACTGCTTAAATCAAGGACTTTACCTGAATTGGTCATTGCCATTGTTAAATCGGCTGTTTCTCTGTCTGTAAGGGAGTTAAGGCAGATTGCCATAAGCATTGCGGCAGTTTGATAATCAGGAATGGTTTTTGCTGTTACACCCTGTACAAAGAAATTTATTTCTTCTGTTGTAAGTTCAAGTTTATCTCTTTTCTTTATTATTAAATCAACTGTATTCATATACTCATTCCTTTCTGATACAGAACTGTTAATATTTGTCTGTATTTATAGTATAAGCTTGCAAAAAGAAAATATCAATGATAAAATCAAATTAAGAGGTGAAGAAATTATGAAGAGCAGTGTTATAATTGTTGCAGCAGGAAGCGGAAAGAGAATGAAATCTGCAATTGCAAAGCAATATATTGAATTAAAAGGAAGAACTATATTAAGCTATACTGTAGATACATTTAATAAAAGTGATAATATAGATGAAATAATACTTGTGATAAGTAAGGATGCAAAAGATTTTGTTAAAAATGAAATTGTAAAAAAATATAATTTTGAAAAAGTTAAAGCTGTTGTTGAGGGCGGAAAAGAAAGACAGGATTCTGTATACAATGGCTTAATGGCTGTAAGCGGTGACTGTGACACTGTACTTATACATGATGGGGTAAGACCATTTGTGGCAGATAAATACATTGCTGAGCTTGAAAGTGTTGCTATGGAATTTGGAGGTTGTGTTCTTGGGGCACCTGTAAAGGATACTATAAAAGTATGTGACGAGTGCGGCAATATTATAAATACACCAAAAAGGGATTCACTTTGGCTTGCACAAACTCCTCAGTGTTTTAAATACGATATTATAATGAAGGCATATAAAAATGCAAGGAGTGAGGGAATAACGGGAACAGATGATTCTATGCTTGCTGAAAGGCTTGGTATAAAAATTAAAATGGTTAAAGGTGACTATAATAATATTAAAATAACAACTCCTGAGGATTTATACATTGGGGAAATCATACTTGAAAATATGATTAAAGGAAGAGAGTAATGGGAAAAGTAAGAAATAACATTAGGCAAGCAATAATAGTATATCTATTAGTTATGGTAGTAAGAATAGTTTTATTGTACTTTGCAAAGTACAATGATATTTTTATGCTTGCAGTATTGATTATAGATAGTATACTGACAGGAAGTTTGTATTGGTATTGTATAAGAATTTACAGAAATGAGGATAAACCTATAAGTGCTTTTTCAGACGGTATTAAAAGCGGCGGCTGGCTGGTGATACTTAACCTTGTTGAAACTATGGCAAAAGCAGCAGTTTCATTTTTTATAATGGGTGTTTTGTATCTGTTTGTAAATGTAATTTGCGGTGAGGGGAAAAGCAGTTTTTTTTATCTGTGTTATGCAGCGGGAATGCCAATAGCTGTGCTTTTTGAGCTGACACAGCTTATATATTATGATAACAGAGATAAAGGACCACTTGCTGCTGTCTTTGGCAGTATAGAAAATGTTAAGAAAAATTATAAAAAGTTTTTAATATTGTATA
>CAJKOJ010000076.1 GCA_905201505.1 uncultured Eubacteriales bacterium
AAACCCATTTTTTCTAGTATATTTATTATTGTATTTGCTGATATAGCTCAGGAGGTAGAGCGCAGCATTGGTAGTGCTGAGGTCACGGGTCCGACTCCCGTTATCAGCTTAAAAGTCCGTGAAAACCACTGGTTTACACGGACTTTTTTTATTTCATCTCCTGTCTCAGAGATAAGATTGTATTTTGCATAAAAATGTGATAAAATAAATTATCTAAAATGTAAAATAAAATGACCGAATAACCAAATTGAAAATTACTAAGGAACGGGGACTTTTTTATGACCTTACAGCAATTAAAATATATAGTCACTGTGGTCGAAACCGGAAACATCACTGAAGCAGCAAAGAAACTTTTTATTGCACAGCCAAGTTTAACCAAATCAATTAAGGAACTTGAAAAAGAAATGGGAATTGTCATTTTTGACCGTTCAAATAAAGGAATTTCTGTTACAAAGGAAGGTGAACGCTTTCTCGGCTATGCTAGGCAGATTTTGGAACAAACATCACTGTTGGAAGAAGAGTACAAATCTCAGTCAGGTGGTAAACGACAATTTTGTGTATCAACACAACACTACTCATTTGCAGTCAATGCCTTTGTCGATTTAATCATAGAGTGCGGAGGAGAAAATTATGACTTTTCTTTGAGAGAAACTCAGACCTATGAAATCATAGATGATGTAGCCCGAATGAAAAGTGAAATAGGAATTCTTTATTATAATGAATTTAACAAATCTGTTTTACAGAAAATTATAAAATCCAATGGTCTGACCTTTACTGAATTGTTTGTAGCTAAGCCACATATTTTTATAAGCAGGAATAATCCTTTAGCATTAAAGTCATCTGTTACAATGGAAGAACTTAGACCATACCCATATCTGTCTTTTGAACAGGGTGAACACAACTCTTTTTATTTCTCTGAAGAAATATTCAGCACAGTTGTGCGTCCAAAAAATATTCGTGTTCGCGACAGAGCAACCTTATTCAATTTGCTCATAGGCTTAAACGGATATACTGTCAGCAGTGGTGTAATTGATGAGAACCTTAATGGCGAAAACATCATTGCAGTTCCTCTTTCTGCAGAAGGAGAAATACATATAGGCTTTGTTACTAATAATAAACTTTTAAATAGCAGACTTGTAAAACAATATATTAAATCATTAAAAAAGTACACACAAGTAAAGTAATTACAATCCGTCCTGTCATAGCTTAAAGCTATGACAGGACGGTATTTTTATATATTTTACATACAGCTTTACAGATTATATAATATAATTGTATTTATCATAACATATAAAAATACGATTAAAAATATCAATAGGGAGGATAATAATTATATGAAGACATCAGTAATCGGTTTTCCACGCATAGGAAAATTGAGGGAATTGAAATTTGCAACAGAAAAATATTTTAGACACGAAATTACAGAAGAACAGCTTAAGAAAACAGCAAAAAATATACGAATTTCACAGTGGGAACTTCAGAAAGAAAGTGAGGTAGATTATATACCGTCAAATGATTTTTCATTTTATGACGGAATTCTTGACACAGCTGTTTTATTTAATATAATTCCAAAGAGATATTTAGATCTTAATCTATCATCCCTTGACACCTATTTTGCAATGGCTCGTGGCTATCAGGGAAAACAGGGTGATGTTAAAGCCCTTGCAATGAAAAAATGGTTTAATACCAACTATCATTATATGGTTCCTGAAATATCAGATTTAACCGAAATCAAGCTAACAGGCACAAAGCCTTTTGATGAATATACATTGGCAAGAAACGAAAATGTAGAAACAAAACCTGTTATTGTCGGTGCGTTCACACTCTTAAAAATAGCAAGATATGTTGGAAAAAAGAATGCAGAAGATTTTGCCGACGCAATTATTGCAGCATACGGTGAATTACTGTATTCCTTTGAAAAAATTGGTGTAAAATGGGTTCAATTTGACGAACCATATCTTGTATATGATCTCACAGATAGCGACTTAAAATTATTTCTAAAACTATACAATGCTATTTTATCCAATAAGGGTAATATGAAAATCTTACTTCAAACATACTTTGGCGATATTCGTAATGGCTATGAACAAATTGTCAACTTATCATTTGATGGAATCGGTCTTGATTTTGTAGAGGGAAAAGAAACAGCCAACCTGATAGAAAAATATGGCTTTCCAAAAAGAAAAATATTATTTGCAGGTATTGTAAATGGAAAAAACATTTGGAGAAACCAATATGAAAAAACACTTTCAGTTTTAAATGAGCTAAAAAATACAGGCTATAATGTGGTAATAAGTACATCATGTTCCCTGCTCCATGTTCCATATACACTTGAAAACGAGGCAAATCTCCCTGCAATTGCAGTAAAGCACTTTGCCTTTGCACACGAAAAACTTAATGAACTTAACGAACTTAAAATTCTAAGTGAAACAAAAAGTGTCAATAATAATGAAGTATATCTTACAAATAAACAACTCTTTGCCGAGGACAGAAAAGCTAATGACAGTGAAGTTGCAAAGCGTATAAGTAAGATTAAAGACAGTGATTTTATAAGACTTCCTGTCTTTAAAGAACGTGAGCAAATTCAAAAAAAGGAATTTAATTTGCCTATGTTCCCCACAACCACAATAGGTTCATTCCCTCAGACATCTGATGTCAAGGCAACAAGAACCTCTTTTAGAAAAGGACAAATTACAGAAGAAGAATATATTGAATTTAACCGCAAAAAAATTACTGAGTGCATAGCACTTCAGGAAGAAATCGGTCTTGATGTTCTTGTACACGGAGAATACGAGCGAAATGATATGGTAGAATACTTCGGAGAAAATCTAAACGGGTATCTGTTTACAGAAAAAGCATGGGTTCAATCTTACGGCACACGCTGTGTAAAACCTCCAATTATATGGGGAGATATTTCAAGAAATAAACCCATGACAGTCGATTGGTCTGTATATGCACAAAATCTTACAAAAAAGCCTATGAAAGGTATGCTTACAGGTCCTGTTACTATTTTAAACTGGTCATTTCCACGCGAAGATATTTCTTTAAAAATGTGTGCCTATCAGATAGCTCTTGCAATTCGTGATGAAGTACTGGATTTAGAAGCAAACGGTATACGTATAATTCAGGTAGATGAAGCCGCTCTGAGAGAGAAACTGCCGTTACGAAAATCTGACTGGTACAATGATTATCTCGACTGGGCAATTAAAGCCTTTAGACTGGTACATAGCGGAGTAAACCCCAAAACACAGATTCATACTCATATGTGTTATAGTGAATTTACTGATATCATTCAGGAAATTGATAATATGGATGCTGATGTAATTACATTTGAAGCTTCACGCTCTGACCTGCTGATACTTGATGCCCTAAAAGAAAGTAATTTTAAAACAGAAGTTGGACCGGGTGTATATGATATTCATTCACCAAGAATTCCATCCGTAGATGAAATTTTATCTGCATTAGAAAAAATGTCAGTTAAGATCCAGCCTGAAAAACTGTGGGTAAACCCGGACTGTGGATTGAAAACAAGAGGTATTTCAGAAACAAAGCCAAGCCTGATTAATATGGTTCAAGCTGCGCTTCAATTCAGGAAAAAATATAACAACTAATTTTAAAAAGTTAACACAATAACAAAACCGCCATAAGTTGTAAAAATTCCTACAGGAGCCCTTAAACAATAAATGCATAATAACAACAACAAACTGCCTTTAATACACCACAACAAAAAGTGTATTAAAGGCAGTCTTTCATTATCAAAATAAATCTATTCAGATATATTAGTTTCCTTTTGCTCTCTGTTTAATGCTTTAAGCACAGGAATCTGCAATATAATTGTCAGTGCAAATGTTATAATATCAGAAACCATCTGACAAACTTCAATACCAATAATACCAAACATTCTTGGCAGAATTAAAATCAAAGGAATAAATATAAGCCCCTGCCTTGATATAGCAAGCAAAGTTGCCCTAACAGGCTTTCTTATTGTCTGCAAAAGCATATTTGACAGAACTATAAAACTGTTCAGAGGGAACGCAATACACTGAAAACGCAATGTTGCAGCAGCTATTTCCCCTACCTCTTCACCATTTCCAAATGTACTTACAACCTGAGGAGCAAATACTATTCCAAGAGCTGATACTGCAAGCAAAAACAAAAAGGCAAACTTAACACAAAACCAAAATGCTTTAAGCACCCTTTTTGTAAGTCCGGCACCATAATTAAACCCACACACAGGCTGAAAGCCTTGTCCAAAGCCAATAATTGTTGAATTTGCAAACATAGCTATTTTAGATACAACAGCCATTGCTGCAATAGCAACCTCACCATAAGGTTTTGCCGCGAAATTAAGGCATATAGTTGCCACACTTGCAATACTTTGTCTGCAAAGAGACGGTGAACCTCCTGCTATCACTTCTCTGTACAAATAAATTGACGGTTTAAAATTCCTTAACTTTATTTTAATTGCACTGCTTTTATGTATACCCCAAACTAAAAGCAAAAAACTTATAAACTGGCTTACAATTGTTGCTAAAGCAGCTCCTTTTACTCCCATATCAAACTTAAATATTAATATAGGGTCTAGAATAATATTAAGCAGAGCACCGCTTGTAATACCAACCATAGCAAAAAAAGCAGACCCCTGAAATCTCAGCTGATTATTAAGCACAAGAGCACCTACCATATAAGGAGCACCTATTAAAATTAATTTCATATATTCCATAGCTTTAGGCAAAATAAGTTCTGTAGAACCTAAAGCCCAAGCCAACGGTTTAAGAAAAATAAGCCCTAATATCATTAATAAGAATCCCACAATTATAGCAGTAAAAAAGCCTGTACTTGCCATAGTCTCAGCAAGCTCATTTTCCTTGCTTCCCAGTTTTCTCGATATGTAATTACTGCAGCCATGCCCAAAGAAAAAACCAATAGCCTGTATGATAGCCATAAGAGAAAAAACAACTCCTACCGCACCTGTAGCAATAACGCTGTCCCTGCTCCTGCCAAGAAAAAATGTATCTGCCATATTATAGAATGAAGACACCAACATACTTATTATAGTAGGAACAGCCAATTTACACACCAGCTTCTCAACAGGTGTCTCTGTCATCCATATTAATTTTTCATCATTTGTCATTTGCCTGCTCATTTTACTTCCCCGCTTTCAATTTATAAGTAACACTTAAAACCTTTTAAGGCAAAAAGGCGGTGCATACGCACCGCCCATACCGAAATCATTTATTTTTGCTTATTCAATATCCATTACAATAGGCAAAATCATAGGACTTCTCTTAGTTTTCTGCCACAAATAATCCCTGAGCGTATCCTTAATAAGTGTCTTAATATATGCCCACTCATTAATGTTCTTTCTTTCGCATTTTGCAAGAGCATCATTGACTACAGCCCTTGCTTCATCCATAAGCTCTTCGCTTTCTCTTACATATACAAATCCTCTTGATATAATATCAGGACCGCTTAAAATTTCACCTGTATATTTATCCATAGCAACAACAACTATCATAAGTCCATCCTGAGACAAATGACGTCTGTCTCTCAGCACAATATTTCCTACATCTCCCACGCCAAGTCCATCAACAAATATCTGTCCGCTCGGCACAGTATTTACAGTTTGCTTTGCACTGTTTTTAGAAAGCTCAAGCATATCACCATTAGCCATAATAAAAACATTGTTTTTATCCATACCCATTTCACAAGCTAAATTTTTGTGACAGCAAAGCATCTTATATTCTCCGTGAACAGGCATAAAATACTTAGGTTTTACAAGGGCGTGCATTATTTTTATTTCCTCCTGCCTTGCATGACCTGAAACATGGACATCCATAAGCCCGTCGTAAATAACATCTGCGCCTCGTTTAATGAGTTCATTTATAACCTTATAAATACTTTTCTCATTTCCCGGAATAGGAGAAGCAGATATTATTATTTTATCAGTAGGTTTAACATCTATCTGTCTGTGTTCACCCATAGAAATTCTTGAAAGAGCAGCCATTGTTTCTCCCTGAGAACCTGTCATTATTATCACAAGCTCACCGTCAGAAAAGTTTCTTGCTTCCTGAACATCTATAAGAGTAGTTTTAGGGATTTCAAGGTATCCCAGTTCACCTGCTGTTTTCACAACATTAACCATACTTCTTCCTATAACCGCAACTTTTCTTTTATGGGATACTGCAGAATTTACTATTTGCTGAATTCTATCTATATTTGATGAGAATGTTGCAACCATAATTCTCTGTCCTTCACTCTCATCAAATATTTTATCAATAATTCCTCCGACAGAACGTTCACTCATGGTATACCCGGGTCTTTCAACATTTGTACTGTCACACATAAAGAGAAGTACGCCTTTTCTTCCCAATTCAGCAAACCTCTGCAAATCTATCATATCACCCTGAATAGGTGTAAAATCTATTTTAAAATCTCCCGTATGCACAACTACGCCAACAGGAGTAGTAATTGCTAAAGCAACACTGTCTGCAATAGAATGTGTAGAGCGTATAAACTCAACTTTAAAGTTTTTACCAAGCTTAATTGTATCTCCTGCATTCACACTATGTCTCTCAACACTGTTTAATATATTGTGTTCCTTAAGCTTTGTCTCCACAAGACCAATTGTAAGTTTAGTACCATAAATAGGCACATTAAGTTCTTTAAGGAAATATGGCAATGACCCTATATGATCCTCATGACCATGGGTAATAACAACACCCAATACCTTATCCTTATTCTTTACAAGATATGAAAAATCTGGTATTACCAAATCTATACCCAACATATCATCCTCTGGAAAAGCAACACCACAGTCAACAATCAAAATCTCGTCCTCATACTCAAATGCTGTGATATTTTTACCTACCTCATGCAGACCGCCCAGTGGTATAACCTTAAGTTTAGACCCCGCTTTTCCGTTACTTCGCCTAGACGTACTTTTCCTTTCCACAGGCCTCTTCTCCGCAGGCTTTTTCTCCACAGCCTTCGTTTCAACTGTAGCTGCTTCAAGTCCCTCTGAAGACTGCTTTGTATTATTTCTGAATTTTCTGGTATACAAAAAACTCCACCTCCATCAATTTATTATTATTTTTAATTTTTCGCACAACAATAACAAGACCTATTTGGCCTTGTTAAGCATATAAATAACATTATACTTACTGTTAATTTTAATAATTTCTATAAACTTTTGTGACTTGTTTATGAAATTACATATTTCAATATACATATTTTCACAATATGTATTAAATATCAAAATTTTTTAAAACTTCATTTCATATTCTGCATCTTCATCCTGCAGCAATAACAAAACCTTATTATATTCAGCATCATCTGTAACAGGTTCATAAGTACATTCGTCCTCTGTTATACTTATCTCCTTGAAAATAAAAGCCTCAGGCTCGTCCAAATCAAAGTCCTCAGTCTTTACAAGCAAAAGGTATCTCTGTTTTCCCACATCAATGCCATCCATTACAAAGAAGTCAGTTTCCTTGCCCTCATCATCAACCATAGAAACAACTTCATAAGTCTCCTCTTGATCTCCAAATAAATTCAATTCATCAATATTTAACTTATCTTCACTCATTTTTTACTCCTCAATTTTCTTAGGTTTTGAATCTAAATACCCCTGCAAAATAAACACAGCAGCCATTTTATCAATAACCTGTTTTCTCTTCGCTCTTGACAAGTCCGCTTCCAGCAGACCTCTTTCAGCAGCAACAGTAGACAATCTTTCATCCCAAAGTATAACAGGCAGTTTAAGTTCTTTTTTTATCCGCTTTTTAAATGCTTCTGTTTTCTCTACTCTTTCCCCAAGGGTATTGTTCATATTTTTAGGGTATCCGAGTACAATCTGTTCCACCTGATATTCTTCACAAATAACTTTTAAACGTTCAATACTTTCCTTTAAATTATTTTCTTCCTTACGCCTGATAATTTCTACTCCTTGAGCAGTCCAGCCAAATGGATCACTTACTGCAACCCCGATAGTTTTCATTCCAAAATCTAAGCATAGTATACGCATATATACTCCAAATTATTATAAAATAAGATTTTTTAATTACCACAGTTAAGCAAATTCACAAGCATTACTGCAATTTGCTATAGCCATATATTTAGTATTTTAAATATTATA